>NZ_JANRHN010000032.1:0-40390 GCF_024733745.1 Bacteroides sp. ET225
TAACAGCGGTATGCGCAAAGGCATTGAAAAAGGCATCAAGAAAGGCATTGAGAAAGGACGGGCAGAAGGCATTGCCGAGGGCAGGCTGTCCGTAGCGAGAAACCTCAAGCAGATGGGGCTTGACGCTGCGTCCATCGCCAAAGCCACCGGACTCGATGCGGAAGCCGTCGAAAGGCTTTGAATATAGGAGTGCCGCATTGCATTTAAAAGTCTGGAACAACGCATTACGGACACATACAGTCCATTTATGCAAGCATTTGGGCGGACGGGGATTCGCAACAATTCATTCGAATTTATTTGCTTTTTCATCCCCATTATTTGGAGAGTTTTCAAATAAAATCTATTTTTGCATCATTAAAGTGATCTTTTTACCGGAATCCGAATGAATAAGATAAAAAAGAAACTAAAGAAAATCCGTATTCACCATGAAGGAACCCATATCCTGCTGATAGCAGCACTGCTGCTGGCTGCCGCTAACGGACTGCTGTACTGGGGACTGGCATGGAAGATACCTTTTTATATCGTATTGCTTGCCAGCATAATCCTTTACGGACTGATGGTAAACTTCTTCCGATGCCCTATCAGAATCTTCAAAGGAGATACAGAAAAGGTTGTGGTGGCACCGGCAGACGGCCGGATCGTTGTCATAGAGGAAGTGGAAGAACATGAATATTTTCATGACAAACGGCTGATGATTTCCATCTTCATGGGAATCACCAACGTACATGCCAACTGGTATCCCGTGGACGGAGTGGTGAAACAAGTGACCCACCACAACGGACGCTTCATGAAAGCATGGCTGCCGAAGGCCAGCACCGAAAACGAACGCTCTACCGTCATTATAGAAACTCCGGACGGACAAACCGTAATGGCGCGGCAGATAGCGGGAGCGGTGGCAAGAAGAATCGTCACTTATGCCGAGCCGGGAGATGACTGCTACATCGACGAGCACATGGGCTTCATCAAGTTCGGCTCGAGAGTGGACGTTTATCTGCCTCTAGGGACAGAAGTCTGCGTAAAAATGGGGCAGGCAACCACGGGCAATGAAACGGTTATAGCCAGATTGAAATAAGATATGCCAAACGCAATTGTAAGAAACATACCGAATGCCATTACCAGTTGCAACCTGTTCAGCGGATGCATCGCGTGCTACATGGCATTTCACAGCAATTATGAGCTAGCCCTCCTGTTCATTGTGACAGGAGCTGTATTCGATTTCTTTGACGGAATGTCGGCACGGCTGCTGCGCGTATCCTCTCCCATCGGAAAGGAACTGGACTCGCTGGCCGACGACGTGACTTTCGGACTGGCTCCGGCAGCCATCGCGTTTTCGCTTTTTAAGGAAATGCACTATCCCGACTTTCTTCTGCCAATGGCCGGAATACTTCCTTACGCCGCTTTTCTGATCGCCGTCTTTTCAGCCTTGCGGCTGGCGAAGTTCAACCTTGACGAACGGCAGACCAGTTCATTCATCGGAATGCCGACTCCGGCAAACGCGCTGTTTTGGGGATCGCTGGTTGTTGGAGGGCATGAATTTCTGGTTTCGACCCATTTCAACGCCATTTACCTGCTTGTTCTGGTTATTGTCATGTCGCTGCTTCTGGTTGCGGAACTTCCGATGTTTTCGCTGAAGTTCAAGGACCTGTCATGGGGACACAACAAGGTGCGCTACATATTCCTTATCGCAAGCATTCCCCTGCTTGTCGTTTTCCGCCTGAGCGGATTCGCGGCTGTGATAGTATGGTATATCCTGCTCTCGCTGCTGACTTATAAAAAAAACAACAAATAATTTTTCATGCTGCATCTGTTAGGAATCATAGTATTTATCTTCCTGTTTGTTCTGATAATCGGGGCAGTCATCCTGTTGCGTGTCGTAAAGGGGTTCTTTTCCATAGGCAAAAAGATGACGGGACAGGACTTCAGCCGCGAAAGACGCTCGCAAACAGCCGGCACAGCCGATTATTCAAATGCTGCGCAAAAGCAGAAAACGCCCAAGAAGAAGAAAGTTTTTGACGATGACGAAGGCGAATACGTAGACTTTGAAGAAATCAAAGAACCGTAACTTTCTATCCGGGCAGAGGAACCACCCAAGCTCCAGCCTGCCCTCAACGTCTTTTCCTGAAGAAGTCTTTCACCAAAGCAGCACATTCTTCAGCCATCACTCCGTCCACGACTTCCGTCTTGGGATGCAAGGCATCAGGCGCATACCTCCTGTATCCTCTTTTCTCGTCAGCCGCGCCGAACACAAGCCGTCCTGTCTGTGCCCAGGCAATCGCTCCGGCACACATCACACATGGCTCCACCGTAACATAAAGCGTACACTCTGTCAGATACTTGGCTCCCAGCGCATTCGCCGCAGCAGTAATGGCCTGCATCTCCGCATGGGCCGTCACATCGTTCAAAGCCTCTGTCAGGTTATGCGCTCTGGCCAGAACGACACCACGGCAGACCACAACAGCTCCCACCGGCACTTCTCCGCAATCGGCTGCCCTCCGGGCTTCAAGAAGTGCCTGCTTCATATAAAACAGATCATCCTTTTGATTCATTGCACAAAAATACGTATTTTTGCCGAAAAGAAAAATATGGCAGCACATAATGAACTCGGAAAGGAAGGCGAAACAGCGGCAGTTTCTTTCCTGCAGCAAAAAGGGTATCTCATCAGGCACACAGACTGGCACGACGGAAAAAAAGACCTCGACATCGTGGCCGAAAAGGACCATACGCTCATTGTGATAGAAGTCAAAACCAGAAGGAACGACAAGTACGGCCAGCCGCAAGAAGCCGTAACCGACCGCAAAATCCGCCATATCGTATCATCAACAGACTCATACCTCAACCGGTTTGAGATTGATCTGCCTGTCAGATTCGACATCATCACACTGATTGGAGAAAGGCCTCCTTTCGACATAGAACATATTGAAAACGCTTTCTTGCCGCCCATATGGTAAATGAACTATTTAAACGAACGATAAACTTCCCGGAGCCCGTCTTTCTGGAGGAAACGGTTTCTACCAACCTGTATCTGCAGGCATTATGCGACCGTACCAGACAGGAAGACCTGACTTGCGTATACACTTCCTTCCAGTCGGCAGGAAGGGGGCAGCGGGGAAACAGCTGGGAATCGGAAAAAGGAAAAAACCTCCTGTTCAGCTTCGTCGTCTATCCCAGCCGCCTGGAAGCGGGACGCCAGTTCCTGCTTTCACAGATAACCGCGCTGGCTCTAAAGGAAACGCTGTCGCAGTTTGCCGACAATATCCGCATCAAGTGGCCCAACGACATTTACTGGAAAGACAGGAAGCTTTGCGGGACACTGATCGAAAACGACCTGACAGGCACACACATAAGCCGTTCCATATCGGGGACGGGGGTGAATCTGAATCAGGAAAGATTCGCAAGCAACGCCCCCAATCCGGTATCGCTGAAACAAATCACCGGACACACGTATTGCCCGAAGGATATGCTCCTCCAGATTCTTGAGCGGACCGCACATTATTTCGGACTGCTGAAAACGGAACAGACCGACGTGCTGACGACACGATACAAACAATGTCTGTACAGAAAAGACGGACTCCACAAATACAAAGATAAGGGGGGAGAGTTCATGGCATCCTTCAAAGACATTGAGCCGAGCGGAAAGCTCGTGCTGGAAGACGAAGACGGAGCCATCAGAAAATACATGTTCAAGGAAGTGGAATACGTGCTTCCATCCCCCACCCTTACCGGACTCAACAAAAACAGCAACACAACAGCACCATAAGATGAACCAGACAGATAAACAGATACTGCACATCGCCGTACCCTCCATCGTATCGAACATCACCGTTCCATTGCTGGGACTGGTTGACGTGACCATTGTCGGCCATTTGGGGTCGGCGGCATATATCGGTGCCATAGCCGTGGGAGGCATGCTGTTCAATATGATCTACTGGGTGTTCGGATTTCTCCGCATGGGAACAGGGGGACTGACGGCGCAGGCCTTCGGACAACGGAACGAGGCGGAAATCACCCGGATTCTGCTGCGCTCCCTTTCGGTCAGCTTTTTGCTTGCCGCCGCCCTGCTCATCCTGCAATATCCCATCCGACACCTCGCCTTCTTCTTCATCGATGCCAGCCCGGAAGTGCAGGACATGGCCACACGCTATTTCCATATATGCATTTGGGGAGCTCCTGCCACCCTCGGACTCTACAGCTTCATCGGCTGGTTCATCGGAATGCAGAATTCAAGATACCCCATGTTCATCGCCATCACGCAAAACGTCGTCAACATAGCCGCAAGCCTGTTTTTCGTATTCGCCCTCGACATGAAAGTGGCAGGCGTCGCATTGGGAACGCTTATCGCCCAATATGCCGGACTGCTGATGGCGTGCCTGCTGTGCCGGCACAAATACAAAAGCCTCCGCCCCTACGTCCGAAGACACAGACTGTTTGAAAGGCAGGCGATGAAACGCTTCTTCAACGTAAACAGGGATATATTTTTCCGCACGCTGTGCATTGTGGCCGTAACCGTATTCTTCACTTCCACGGGAGCGGCATACGGTGATGTCGTACTGGCTGTGAACACGCTGCTCATGCAACTGTTTACGCTGTTTTCTTACGTCATGGACGGATTTGCATACGCCGGAGAGGCGCTGTCGGGAAAATACGCCGGAGCCGGAAACCGCACTGCATTCCGGCAAACCGTCCGCCATCTTTTCTATTGGGGCACCGCGCTGGCGGCAGGCTTCACGCTGCTGTACGGCATCGGAGGAAAAGACTTCCTAAGTCTGCTGACCAATGACACGGAGGTGATCAGCGCCTCAGGCGACTATTTCGCATGGGTACTTGCCATCCCCGCCGCAGGCTTTTCGGCCTTTCTTCTCGACGGAATCTGCATCGGAGCCACCGCCACCCGAATTATGCTGCGCGCCATTTTCATCGCATCAGCCTGCTTCTTTCTGCTCTATTACGGGCTCCACGGCACAATGGGGAACCATGCGCTCTGGCTGGCCTTCATTTCCTACCTGGGGTTGCGCGGAATAATGCAGGCCTTGCTGAGCCGAAAATTGCTCAGTCAAGGATTTTTTTCTACCTTTGCGAATAATCAATAAAAAACATACAGCCATGGCAAAATTCAAACGCATCTTATTAAAGCTCAGCGGGGAAAGCCTGATGGGAGAAAAAAAGTACGGCATCGATGAAAAACGCCTGGGCGAATATGCCCGGCAAATCAAAGAGATCCATGAGATGGGCGTACAGATAGGAATCGTTATCGGAGGGGGAAACATCTTTCGCGGGCTCACAGGCGCGGGAAAAGGGTTTGACCGCGTGAAAGGCGACCAGATGGGCATGCTGGCCACGGTAATCAACAGCCTGGGACTTAGCTCCGCTCTGGCGGCAGAAGGAGTAAGGGCGCGTGTCCTGACAGCAATCCGCATGGAACCGATCGGCGAGTTCTATTCCAAATGGAAAGCCATCGAAGCTTTGGAAAACGGCGAAGTGGTCATCATGTCGGGAGGAACCGGAAACCCGTTCTTCACGACCGACACCGGATCTTCATTAAGAGGCATCGAAATAGAGGCGGACGTGATGCTGAAGGGCACACGTGTGGACGGCATCTATACGGCAGACCCGGAAAAAGATCCGACAGCAACCAAGTTTGACGACATCACCTACGACGAAGTGCTGGCGCGCGGACTGAAAGTGATGGATCTGACCGCCACCTGCATGTGCAAAGAAAACAACCTGCCCATCATCGTCTTCGACATGGATACGGCAGGCAACCTGAAGAAAGTCATCGGCGGAGAAAATATCGGAACGCTGGTACACAACTAAATCAGCATTCACCGCAGAGGCACGGAACGCCACAGAAGGAAGCGCAAGAGCGTGCGCCTCTGCCGGCTCTGCGGTGAAAGCTCCATGCCGGTGTTCCCGCAAAAACCGTCAGTCCAGGGCAAACTCTCTGACCTCACCGTTCCGCATCAGCGGAATTACATTCATGCCTTCTGCCGGAATCTGTTCCAGCCAAGCCTGAACAGCACGGTTGATCTGCCCGTGACCGACCGCCAGCACCCGCTTTCCGTCATAATTCCGGCGAATATAATCAAGAAACTTGCCGGCACGCCGATAAAGCATCTCCCATGTTTCCACATCAGCCGGAGGGTCGTTCCTGTCTACGGCACTCAGATAAAGTCCGGTCCAGCTTCCCCAGTCTATCTCACGGAGCAAAGGAGTCGTTTCCCATGGCAGCCGGCGTTCTCCCAGCGCAATCCTGACAGTGTCAACCACCCGTTGAAGATCGCTGCTCACCACAGCGTCCAGTTCAATTTCCTCCAATGCTTCTCCCAGCTCTGCGGCCTGACGTTTCCCCTCTTCGGTCAGTATCCCGGGCAAATGCCCTTGAAAAATGCGTTTCAGATTCTCTTCCGTCTGCCCGTGGCGAGCCAAATAAAGTGTAGTCATATTTTATAAGTAAGAATATACAAAAACAGATAAATGTCCGTCTGTTCCCGACCGGCAAAAAGCAGACATTCACGGCAAATTGTCATTTGCGGGGCAAATGTAGCAACAAAACCCCAACGGACAAAATCGGGCGAAATGAAAATCAGAAAGTTCGCCCGAATATTTCGCCCACCTATTGCAAAAGACTAAAAAATAGCTTACTTTTGTTCACAAAACATTGTTCTGAGAATAATATCTATTTAAACTGTAAGTAATATGGCAGATTCAAAAGCAATTATCAGCGAAGCTGAAGAGAAAATGAATATGGCAATCATGTATCTGGACGAAGCGCTGGCCCACATCCGTGCAGGAAAAGCGGATGTACGCCTGCTCGACGGCATCCGGGTAGACTCCTACGGAAGCATGGTGCCAATCAACAACGTGGCAGCCGTAACCACCCCCGATGCGAGAAGCATCGCCATCAAGCCGTGGGATAAAAGCATGTTCCGCATCATCGAAAAGGCAATCATCGATTCCGAACTGGGCATCATGCCTGAAAACAACGGCGAAATCATACGCATCGGCATCCCTCCTCTGACCGAAGAACGGCGCAAGCAGCTTGCAAAACAATGCAAGGGCGAAGGAGAAACGGCCAAGGTGAGTGTGCGCAACGCCCGCCGCGACGCTATCGACTCGCTGAAAAAGGCTGTGAAAGAAGGCATGCCGGAAGACGAACAGAAAAATTCGGAAGCCAAACTGCAGAAAATCCACGACAAGTTCATCAAACAGATTGACGACTTGCTGGCCGCAAAAGACAAAGAAATCATGACCGTATAACACGGCTGAAGCGGCTGGAGGGAAGGCCGGAACAGGCGCTCCTCCCAGCCGCCAACGGCCAACAATCAACTATCTGAAGAACTTGGAGAAAGGACTGGTAATAAGAAGTACAGGGAGCTGGTATCAGGTCAAGACTGACAGCGGACAACTGGTGGACTGCAAGATCAAAGGCAGCTTCCGCCTGAAAGGATTCAAAAGCACCAACCCGATAGCTGTGGGCGACCGGGTGCACATCACGTTGAACACGGAAGGTACGGCCTTCATCACCGAAATAGAAGACAGGAAAAACTATATCGTCCGCCGGGCATCCAACCTTTCCAAACAACTGCACATCATTGCGGCAAACGTAGACCAGTGCATGCTCATCGCCACGGTCAACCACCCGGAAACATCGACCATTTTCATCGACCGCTTTCTGGCATCGGCCGAAGCGTACGGTGTGCCGGTGGCTTTGATATTCAACAAGACCGACATCTACTCGGACGACGAGAAACGGCTGCTGGAAGGCCTGACCAACCTCTATACACACATAGGCTATCCGTGTTTCTGCATCTCCGCACTGAACGAAACCGGAATTGGGGAAATAAAAAAAATGCTTGCCGGAAAAATCACGCTGCTGTCCGGCAACTCGGGAGTGGGGAAATCGACGCTCATCAATGCCATTCTGCCCGGCCAGAACCTGAAGACGGGGGAAATATCCGCCGTTCACAACAAGGGAACGCATACAACGACCTTCTCTGAGATGTATCCCCTTGACGAGGGAGGATACATCATAGACACGCCGGGGATAAAGGGCTTTGGAACCTTTGACATGAAAGACGAAGAGGTGGGGCATTACTTCAAGGAGATTTTTGAATTCTCAGCCAACTGCAAATACGGCAACTGCACGCACCGGAACGAACCCGGATGCGCCGTACGGGAAGCCGTTGAAAAACACTACATAAGCGAGTCCCGCTACCTGTCGTACCTGAACATACTGGAAGACAGAGAGGAGGGGAAATACCGGGCCGCCTACTGACACATCCTTTTACCTGAAAACACATCATCTTATGGACAAACGAATCAAATGGGGAATTATCGTAATCATCACCGGCGGACTGGTTGCCGCCGGCATCCACACATTCACGCCGAAAGAAAATGAAGAACTGGCCGAAACGGAAGACACGCCCAGACAAAAGAGCCAGAAAGCACTGAATGTCAACGCAAAGATCGTAAAACCGCACCTGCTGACCGATGAACTTTTTGTCAGCGGAAAACTGGTGCCCGACGAAGAAGTGGACCTTTCGTTCGAAACCTCCGGAAAAATCATCGACATCAACTTTACGGAGGGAACCTTCGTGACCAAAGGACAGCTGCTGGCCAAAGTGAACGACAGCCAGCTTCAGGCGCAGCTGAAACGGCTGGAGGCACAGATGCCGCTGGCTGAAGACCGGGTGTTCCGGCAGAATGCACTTCTGCAGCGCGATGCTGTCAGCAAGGAAGCCTACGAGCAGGTGAAGACCGAACTGGCCACCCTGAACGCCGACATCGAAAACGTCAAGGCAAACATCGCCATGACGGAACTGCGCGCTCCTTTCGACGGCATCATCGGCCTGAGGCAGGTCAGCACGGGTGCATACGCCTCGCCGACTACAGTCATCGCCAAACTCACCAAAATCACTCCGCTGAAAGTGGAATTCGCCGTGCCGGAACGCTATGCCCGCCAGGTGAAGAAGGGAACAAACCTGACGTTCAAGATAGAAGGCTTCCTGAATGAATTCAATTCACAGGTATATGCCACCGAATCGCGCATAGACGACGAAACGCACACGCTTACCGTGCGCGCGCTCTACCCGAACAGAAACGGCGAACTATTGCCCGGACGATATGCCGACATCAGCCTGAAGCAGGAGGAAATCAAAGAGGCACTGGCCATTCCTTCGGAAGCCATCGTTCCGGAAATGGGGAAGAACAAGGTGTTTGTCTACCGCGCAGGGAAAGCTTATCCCGTAGACGTGACGACAGGCATACGCACGGAAGCTGAAATACAGGTTATCAAAGGCCTGGCTGCCGGCGACACAATACTTACTTCGGGAACCTTGCAGCTGCGCACAGGAATGCCGGTCATTATCGACCGTATTGAATAACTCTAATTCCCTACATCCATGAACATATCCGAACTTAGTATCAGACGGCCGGTGCTGGCAACCGTGCTTACCGTGATTATCCTGCTGTTCGGCCTGATAGGATACACCACACTGGGAGTACGCGAATATCCGTCTGTAGACAACCCGATCATATCCGTTACATGCAGTTATCCGGGAGCAAATGCCGAAGTAATTGAAAACCAGATCACAGAGCCGCTGGAACAGAACATCAACGGTATCCCGGGCATCCGTTCCCTTTCGAGTACCAGCCAGCAGGGACAGTCACGCATCACAGTAGAGTTTGAGCTTTCCGTCGATCTGGAAACGGCTGCCAACGACGTGCGCGACAAGGTATCGCGCGCTCAGCGCTATCTGCCCCGCGACTGCGACCCGCCCACGGTTTCAAAGGCTGATGCCGATGCCAGCCCCATCCTGATGGTGGCCATCCAGAGCAACACACGCTCGCTGCTCGAACTGAGCGAAATCGCCGACCTGACCGTCAAGGAACAGCTCCAGACCATTCCTGACGTGAGCAGCGTATCCATCTGGGGAGAAAAACGCTACTCCATGCGTCTGTGGCTCGATCCTGTGAAAATGGCAGGATACGGAATTACGCCCGTCGACGTGAAGAACGCGGTCGACGAACAGAACCTGGAGCTGCCGTCCGGAAGCATCGAAGGAAACACAGTGGAACTGACGCTGCGCACCATGGGACTGATGCACACTGCAAAGGAGTTCAACAACGTGATTCTGAAAGAAGACAACGGGCGCATCATCCGGTTCAGCGACATCGGTTACGCCGAACTGGGACCTGCCGACCTGAAGAGCTACATGAAGATGAATGGGGTGCCGATGGTGGGTGTTGTAGTGATTCCCCAGCCGGGAGCCAACCACATAGAGATCGCCGATGCTGTATACGAACGCATGAAGCAGATGGAGAAAGACCTGCCCGAAGACGTGACGTATACCTACGGATTCGACAATACGCGGTTTATCCGCGCCTCCATCGCCGAAGTGGAAAGCACCGTATATGAGGCATTCGTGCTGGTAATCATCATCATATTCCTGTTCCTGCGCGACTGGCGCGTCACCCTGATACCGTGCATTGTGATTCCGGTATCGCTCATCGGAGCTTTCTTCGTGATGTATGTCGCCGGATTCTCCATCAACGTGCTGACCATGCTGGCAGTCGTGCTCTCGGTGGGACTTGTGGTAGACGATGCGATTGTAATGACCGAAAATATCTACATCCGCATCGAACGGGGGATGAAACCGTTTGAGGCAGGCATCGAAGGGGCCAAGGAAATCTTCTTCGCCGTAGTGTCCACCACTATCACACTGGCGGCGGTGTTCCTCCCCATCGTCTTTATGGAGGGAACCAGCGGACGGCTCTTCCGCGAGTTCAGCTTTGTCGTGGCAGGTTCGGTCATCATCTCTGCCTTTGCGGCACTCACCTTCACACCGATGCTCGCCACCAAAATGCTGAAATATCAGGAAAAGAAAAACTGGTTCTACCGGAAAACGGAACCTTTCTTCGAAGGCATGAACAACCTTTACTCGCGCTCGCTCAGAAGCTTTCTGAAAAGAAGAGCCGTAGCTATCCCCATCGTCATCGTCACAATGGTGCTTATCGGCATACTCTGGGGACAGATTCCTTCGGAAATGGCACCGCTGGAAGACCGCTCGCAAATCACCATCAACACGCGCGCGGCTGAAGGCGCCAGCTACGAATATATCCGCGATTATACCGAAGAAATAAACGCGCTGGTGGATTCTGTCATCCCGGACGCGGCATTTGTCACCGCACGCGTATCAAGCGGAAGCGGAAACATCCAGATAACCCTGAAAGACATCAAAGAACGCGACTATACACAGATGGAAGTGGCGGAAGAAATATCGAAAGCCGTCCAGAAGCACACGAAAGCGCGGTCGTTCGTCCGCCAGCAGTCGTCATTCGGAGGACGGAAAAGCAGTATGCCGGTGCAGTATGTGCTTCAGGCAGTCAGTCTGGAAAAGCTTCAGGAAGTGCTGCCCGAATTTCTCGCGGAAGTATACGACAACCCCACTTTCCAGATGGCTGACGTTGACCTGAAATTCAGCAGTCCCGAGATGCACGTAAACATCAACCGCGACAAGGCGGGAACAATGGGAGTAAACGTGCGCGATATCGGCGAGGCCCTGCAGTACGGGCTGAGCGGACAGCGCATGGGATATTTCTACATGAACGGAAAGCAGTACGAGATTCTCGGACAGATCAACCGCCAGCAGCGCAACCAGCCTGCCAGCGTGAAATCCATCTACATCCGCAACGACAAGGGAGAAATGATCCAGATGGACAACCTGGTGGACTTTGCCGAAACCGTGGCGCCGCCGAAACTTTACCACTACAACCGTTTCGTGTCGGCCACCATCTCTGCGGGACTGGCCGAAGGGAAGACCATCGGCGACGGACTGGACGAAATGGACAAGATTGCAGAGAAGGTGCTTGACGAAACCTTCCGCACGGCTCTGTCGGGCGACTCGAAAGACTACCGCGAGAGTTCGTCGAGCCTGATGTTTGCCTTCATCTTTGCCCTGGTGCTGATCTACCTGATTCTTTCGGCGCAGTTCGAAAGTTTCAAAGATCCGCTCGTCATCATGCTCACCGTTCCGCTGGCCATTGCCGGAGCACTGATATTCATGTATTTCGGAGATATAACGATGAATATATTCAGTCAGATAGGCATCATCATGCTGATCGGTCTGGTAGCAAAAAACGGTATCCTGATCGTGGAATTTGCCAACCAGAAGCAGGAAGCGGGAGAAGACAAGATGCATGCCATCCGCGATGCGGCCCTGCAACGGCTACGCCCGATCCTGATGACCAGCGCAGCCACCGTGCTGGGACTGATTCCGCTGGCATTCGCAACGGGAGAAGGAGCCAACCAGCGCATTGCCATGGGTACAGCCGTTGTGGGAGGTATGCTCGTATCGACATTCCTGACCATGTATATCGTACCGGCAATCTATTCATACATCTCAACAGACCGATCTAAAAAGAAGAAAGCATGAAAAAGCATCTGTATATATTAGCAGCACTGGCAGGCATGGGCCTGTCTGCCCGGGCACAATACACATACACCCTCAGGCAATGCCTGGAAGAAGGACTTGCCAACAACTATTCGCTGCGCATCACACGCAATGAAGAGCTGGTCAGCAAGAACAACGCCACGCTGGGGAATGCGGGATACCTGCCCACCATCGACCTGACCGCAGGATACACCGGAAGCAACGACAACAGCAACTCGGAGTCACGAAGCACCGGCGAAACAACGAAAGTGCGGGGAGTCTACGACCAGACTTTGGACGCGGGCATTGACTTGAACTGGACCATCTTCGACGGATTCAACATCAGCACAACTTACAAGCAGTTGAAAGAAATGGAGCGTTTGGGAAAAACCAATACGCGCATCGCTATCGAAGACTTCATCGCGAACCTTACGGCAGAATACTACAATTACATCCAGCAGGAAATACGCCTGAAAAACTTCCGGTACGCCGTGACCCTCTCAAGGGAACGCCTCCGCATTGTGGAAGAACGGTATCATATCGGAAATTTCTCACGGCTGGACTATCAGCAGGCAACGGTAGACTTCAATGCCGACCGCGCCCAATACATCAAGCAGCGGGAACTGGTGCACACTTCGCGCATCAATCTGAACGAACTGATGGCCGCCAAAGACATGGACCGTCCGATCAAAGTGAAAGACTCGCTGATTGACGTAAACGAACATCTGGAATTCAATGAATTATGGAACGGAACACTCAACGCTAACGCCAGCTTGCTGCAGGCCGACCAGAATACAACCATCGCCCAACTGGACTACAAGAAAGTCCTGTCGCGGAACTATCCTTATGTGCGCCTGAACGCAGGATACGGATATACACTGAACAAATACGACGTAAACGCTACACGCCAACGGAGTAACTGGGGATTCAGCGGAGGAATTACCGTAGGATTCAACATATTCGACGGGAACCGCCGCAGAGAGAAAAAGAACGCCAGTCTGGCAATCCGTAACGCGCAGCTCGCCCGCGACGAGCTGGAACAGGGGCTGCGCGCTGACCTGAGCAATCTCTGGCAGGCATACAGAAACAATATCCGCCTGCTCAACCTGGAACGACAGAATCTCATCTCGGCCAAAGAGAACCACGAAATAGCGAAAGAACGCTACTTGCTGGGGGATCTGTCTGGCATTGAGATGCGCGAAGCCCAAAAGAGTCTGCTGGATGCGGAAGAACGTATCCTTTCGGCCGAGTACGATACCAAAATGTGTGAAATATCTCTGCTGCAGCTCAGCGGACAAATCACACGCTATCTGAAATAGCAGAACAGCCACCTTCCGGAAAGAGGAGCCCGGCGGAACCTTCGTTCATCAACGGGCGGCCTCTTTCTTCGCTTTTTCCACACGCACGACCTTTACAAGCCTCAGCCCGTACTTGACCGTTTTCCCGGCATTTAAGATCCGTGTGTTCTCAAAGCTGAACGTCTTGCTGAAATCAGCACACAAATACCTCAGATCATACTTGTTGAAAGGATCAAATCCCTGATCCTCCAGAAAGTCGCTCAACTCGAGAAGCGTCGCCGAGTACTGGTCGCGAAACGCTTCTGCCTCATCCAAGGTAAAGGGCCTCCATCCCCCTATCCCGTCTTCTTCATAACTTCCGCAGATTGAACGGGCATCATCAGTCCTGGCCAACCACTGGCGGGGAGCAAGCAATGTGGCCTCCACGCTATTTGCAGACAGCGGAACGACTTTCCAAGCGTAAAAAGGCCCCCACACAGCCTCTGCTTCAGGAAGCACTTCCGAGTAAAGGACCGTTCCGTCACCCGAATCCGGTTTCTGCTGTCCGCCATCATCCTCCCCATCTTCCGGCTTCTCCCAGTCCTCTTCCGATTCAATCTCAAAGTCCCCCAAGTCCAGTTCCACGTCCACACCCGTTTCCCATGATTCCACAGGCGACTCTCCCCCGATCTCGATTTTTCCGTCTTCTTTTCCGGCGAAACGATAGACCTTGCCGGACTCAAAGGACGAGTTGTAATCATAGCCGTAAATCTTTTCAGCACCTCCCTGCTTCAATTTGACCGACAAGTGTACACGCGAAGCGTCGGCAGGAAACACATAGACAGGTCCTGCAATCCAGGAGCCGCCCTTCTTCTCACAAGCGACAGCAGCCAGACTGTAGTCGTTGCTGAGATCTCCGCCCAAGGAAATGCCCGAACTGACCGGAGATATGTGCAGCGTAACCTCCGATACATCAGAAGGAAAGAAAGGGAACGAAAAATAAAGGGCTGCGACCGCATAGGAAAGCGTCACCGAAACACCGGTGTCTTTCTCCAGCAGAAGACGGCTCCTCCCTGCAATCAGAGGAACATCCGCACAGCAGTCCTTGGCAAAAGTCAGGTACTGGCGGGGATGCACTTCCAGCGGAAGCACATATTCACCGGACGACAGTCCGGAAAACACAGACAACTGATAACTTCCGGCAGACAGGTCAAACACCGGAATTTCAGATACGGACGATACCGTGCGATCATACACACACTGGTTCCGCGAATCAAAAAGATAGATATCCAGCGGATAGACTGACGGGAAAATTTCAGCATTCCCCAATTCCAGATTCACAAGACAATTGCCGGACTGCGAACCTTCACTGCCATCTTCCGGCTGATAGCCTCCGCAGCCGCCCAGAAGGCAAAGCGTCCCGAATGCCGCGAAAAGCAAACTACATAGCTGTTTCATAAGACTTTTTTCTAGAAGAAACGCTAAGGACGCCAAGCCGTACACTTATCCGGCAAAGTTTTGCTTGCCGGGAGCCGGTATGCGGCCAGCCCCCGAATCATACATTTCAGAAATACTTCTCCAACTTCTTGATCATCATGCCCAGGCAGAAGACAACCACATGGTCGTTCTCCCGGATCATCGTATTTCCCGTAACCAATACACCTTCTCCATTCCGGATCAGTCCGCCGATGGTAGCACCTTTGGGAAGGCCAAGATCCTTGACCGGCGCCTTTGTTATTCTCGATCCGGCCTTGACCGTAAACTCGGCAACATCGGCATTTGCGACTGTCAGACACTTCACATTTGACACATCCGCATCAAGCATCATCTGGTAGATATGGCTGGCCGCAATGAATTTCTTGTTGATGACCGTACCGATATCCAGACTTTCAGCCATGCCGATATAATCCACATTCTCCACCTCCGCCACCGTCTTGACAACCCCAAGACGCTTGGCGGCAAGACAAGCCAGGATGTTGGTTTCAGAGTTTCCCGTCAAAGCGACGAAAGCTTCCGTATTGCGTATCCCTTCTTCCTGCAGCAGGCCGATATCCCGTCCGTCGCCGTTTATCACCATCACCCCGTCGTCCACCAGCTCTGTCAAACGGTTGCAACGGTTCAGATCGCTCTCGATGATCTTCGTGCGCATATAGTCGGGAAGATACTGGCAGGTACGCACGGCGATGCGGCTTCCTCCCATAATCATGACATTTCTCACATCGGCCTCGTTTTCCTTGCCCGCAATCTTCCGTATATAAGGAATGTATTTCTTGGTGGTGGTAAAATAAACGATATCATTCAGCTTGATCATGTCGTCACCGCGGGGGATAATCGTATCCGCCCCCCGTTTGACAGCAACGATATGGAAAGGAATGTTTCTTCCTCCCAGCTCATGCAAAGGCACGTTCAGTATTTCTGCCGCCTCGCCCATCCGTGTGCCGATCAGCACCAATGCTCCTCCGGCAAACTCCCACCATTGCCTGATCCAGCTCATCTTCACAGCGTCAACAATGTCGCGCGCCGCCAGCATTTCGGGATAAATCAGCGAATGCACTCCCAGTTTCGCAAAAAACTCCTTGTGCTTGGGCAAGAGATATTCGTAGTTGTCTATCCGGGCCACGGTCTTCTTTGCTCCCATACTGGCAGCCAGCATACAAGCCGTCATGTTGCGGCTTTCGTCGGGCATTACCCCGATAAACAGGTCGGCACCCGCCGCGTCAGCCTCTTTCAGTCCGCTGATGGATGTAGGCGAAGCGTTGACTGTCATCAGGTCAAGGTTTCCTCCCGATGCATCCAGCTTCCTTTCATCTTCGTCCATCAGAATAATGTCCTGCTTCTCTCCCGATAAAAGTTTGGCAAGGTGAGTTCCCACCGCCCCTGCCCCGGCTATAATGATTTTCATTGATCCAACATCTGAATTATCGCGTTATATATTCCAGTTTCGTCAATCCCGCAAATTTTCCGAAGCTCCTGCACCGTTCCGTGCTGCACGAAGCAGTCCGGGATGCCCAGGCGTTTCACATTCGGAGCATATCCGTTGTCTGACATGAACTCAAGCACAGCGCTTCCCATGCCTCCCATCAGCACTCCGTCCTCAACCGTAACGATCCGCTTGAAGTTCCGTCCGATCTCATGAAGCATATCCTGGTCCAGAGGCTTCAGGAAGCGGAGGTCATAATGCGCCACGCTGAGTCCCGTATCCTGCTCAGCACGTGCCAACGCCCTGGCAGCATCGTTTCCAACTGGCCCGAGCGTAATCACGGCCAGATCCGTCCCGTCCTTCATCTTGCGCCCCCGTCCCACTTCAATCTCTTCCAGCGGACACTCCCAGTCAACAAGCACACCGCGTCCTTTCGGATAGCGGATGACAAACGGACCTTTGCCGGGAAGCTGTGCCGTATACATCAGCTTCCGCAATTCGTGTTCGTCATAAGGCGAAGCTATTGTCAGATTCGGAACAGGACGCAGATAAGCCAGGTCGAACACCCCATGATGCGTAGGACCGTCTTCACCCACAAGCCCCGCCCTGTCAAGACAAAGCACGACGTTCAGCTTCTGTATGGCCACGTCATGTATGACATTGTCATATGCCCGCTGCATAAACGAGGAATAGATATTGCAGAAAGGAAGCAGTCCTTCTTTCGCCATGCCTCCGGAAAACGTCACCGCATGTCCCTCTGCAATTCCCACGTCGAAAGCACGTCCGGGCATTTCCTTCATCAGGATATTCATCGAACAGCCTGTAGGCATGGCAGGAGTAACCCCGACTATCTTGTCGTTTTGGCGCGCCAGTTCCAGCAGCGTATTTCCGAAAACCTCCTGAAACAAGGGAGGCTGCCCCTCCGTATCCTTTACAATCCGCTCGCCCGTTTCCTTGTCAAAGAGTCCGGGAGCATGCCAAACAGTTGCCGACTCTTCCGCAGGCCCGTATCCTTTTCCTTTCCGGGTATGCACATGCAGAAGTTTAGGACCCTTCATATCCTTTATTTCCTTAAGCACCCTTACCAGCGCCCCCACATCATGTCCGTCCACGATGCCGAAATAGCGGATGTTCAGCCCTTCAAATATATTTTGCTGCTGCATGAGCATCGATTTCAAGCTGTTGTTGAAACGTATCAAGCTTTTCCGCCGTTCCTCATTGAGCACACCCCAATTGTAAAGCTTGCGCGACAACAGGTTACGGAAACGGTTGTAGCCTTCCGACGTGTGCAGGTTCAGCAGATACTGTTTCATGCCGCCCACGCTTCTGTCGATGGCCATGTTGTTGTCATTGAGAATGATCAGCAGATTGTTCGGGATAGAAGACACGTTGTTAAGTCCTTCAAAAGCCAGTCCGCCGCTCATCGAGCCGTCGCCTATCACTGCCACCACATGGCGGTCGTCCTCCCCTTTTCCGGCAGCAGCCACAGCCATGCCCAATGCCGCGGAAATGGAGTTGGACGCATGTCCGCACGTAAACGTGTCGTATTCGCTTTCGGCAGGAGAAGGGAAAGGACAAAGTCCGTTCAGTTTGCGGTTCGTGCAGAAGCGGTCACGCCGTCCCGTCAGTATCTTATGGCTGTAGGCCTGATGCCCTACATCCCAGACGATACGGTCATACGGTGTATTGAAGACATAATGAACGGCCACAGTCAGTTCGATGGAACCTAAATTGGAGCCCAGATGTCCCGGATTACGCGACAGTTCATCTATAATCATATCCCTCAGTTCACTGCACACTTCAGGCAACAGGCTGACCGGCAGCTCCCTCAGATCACCGGGACTGTCTATTCTCTTCAACAAATCGTGCGATACTTGTTGTTCCATTCCAAATTCATTAAACTTTTATCGCACAAAAATAACATAAATATATATTAAATATTACATTTGCACCAAATTTTCTATCTATGGAGTTCAGGACGACAGTTGAAATGCCCTCCGACCACCCGCAGATTGCCCATTCGGACAAGCTGATGGTATGGGGGTCTTGTTTTGCAGAAAATATAGGGAAGCGATTGCTCGACAACAAATTCCAGTGCGACACCAATCCTTTCGGGGTTCTTTACAACCCGCTCTCGATAGCAAAAGCCGTCAAGCAGCTGATCTGCAGAAAACGCTATACGCCCGACGACCTGATGCATGAAAAAGACGTCTGGTTCAGCCTCATGCACCACAGCTCGTTCAATTCGCCCGACCGGGAACAATGCCTTCAGAACATAAACACACGGATAGAAAAGGGCATGGAATACCTGGAACAGGCATCCTGGCTCATTTTCACATGGGGAACAGCCAGAGTCTATTCATGGAATGAAAACGGAGAGATTGTTGGGAATTGCCACAAACTCCCTGAGCGGATGTTCTCGCGCAGGCTGCTTGCCACCGACGAAATCGTCACAGTCTACGAAGACCTGCTGAACAGCCTGCATGCGGACAGCCCCAACATGAAAATGCTGTTTACCGTCAGCCCGATCCGCCATGCCAAAGACGGGATGCACGGCAACCAGCTCAGCAAAGCCACCTTGCTGCTTGCCATCAACGAACTTTGCGCACGGCTGCCGTTCTGCTACTATTTCCCTTCCTACGAAATCATGATGGACGAACTGAGGGACTACCGCTTCTACGCCGACGACATGCTCCATCCCAGCCAGCTGGCAACCGACTATATCTGGGAGCAATTCTCCGGAACTTATTTGAGCGGCCCCGCATTGTCATTCATCAAACAATGGGAAAGCATCCGTAAAGGCCTTGACCACCGCCCGTTCAATCCCCAATCGGACACTTACCGCAAATTTGTTAGTCAAATACTGTTAAAGATAAGAGATCTAAAAGAAAAATTTCCGTACTTAGATGTCCAAAATGAAGAACAAACATGTCAAGCTCTATTGAAGAAATAATCGCAGCCATCGGAGCAGAACGCATCGGTGACAGACCGGCTACAATCGACTGGATACTTACCGACAGCCGCTCATTGTGTTTCCCTGAAGAAACCCTTTTCTTCGCACTGAAAACCAAGCGCAACGATGGACACAAATACATAGCCGACCTGCATCGGCGGGGAGTGCGCAACTTTGTAGTGAGCGAACTGCCGGAAGAAACCGCCGGCAAATTCGCAGGCTCCAACTTTCTGAAAGTAGCGAATCCGCTAAAAGCGTTGCAGAAACTTGCCGCCAGGCACCGCGAGAAATTCCAGATCCCCACAATAGGAATCACAGGAAGCAACGGGAAAACGGTGGTCAAAGAATGGCTCTACCAGCTCCTCAGCCCGGACAAAGTGGTCACCCGTTCACCGCGCAGCTATAATTCACAAATCGGAGTTCCGCTGTCTGTATGGCTGATGAACGAACACACAGAGGTGGGAATCTTCGAAGCAGGCATCTCTGAAATGGGCGAAATGGAAACGCTTAGGCCCATCATCCAGCCTACAATAGGAATCCTGACCAATATCGGAGGCGCCCATCAGGAAAACTTCCCGTCACTCCAGGACAAATGCATGGAGAAACTGCAGCTTTTCAAGGATTGCGACGTGATCATCTACAACGGCGACAACGAACTGATAAGCAACTGTGTGGCAAAATCTCTTTTCACGGCCCGCGAGATAGCCTGGTCTACCAAAGACGTGGAACGCCCGCTTTTCATCGAGAAGATTCTGAAAGACGATACGGGAACGACAATAAAATACAGATACCTAGGCTTCTTCAAGGAATACAGAATACCTTTCATCGACGAGGCATCCATTGAAAATTCGCTGCACTGCCTGGCTGCAGCCCTCTATCTGATGGTGCAGCCCGACGAAATAGCCAGACGGATGCTGCACCTCGAGCCGATAGCCATGCGCCTTGAGGTGAAGGAGGGGAAAAACAACTGCATCCTGATCAACGACAGCTACAATTCGGACTTCGCTTCGCTTGATATTGCACTCGATTTCATGGCCCGGCGTTCTGAAGACAAAGGACGCAAGCGCACACTCATCCTGTCGGACATGCTCGAAAGCGGACAAACCAGCAAGCTGCTCTACAGGCAGATTGCCGATCTGGTGCACAGCAGGAAGGTGGACCATATCATCGGAGTGGGCAAGGAAATATCAGCGGCGTCCGGACGCTTTGACATCGAAAAGAACTTTTTCCAGACAACAGCCGAACTGCTCGATTCCGGGCTGCTGAACAGCCTGCGGAACGAAGTCGTGCTGATCAAGGGGGCGCGCATCTTCCATTTCGACAAAATAACCGACCAGCTGGAGCTGAAGGTGCATGAAACGATTCTGGAAATCAACCTCAGCGCCCTCGTTGAAAACCTCAACCATTACCGCAACAAGCTGAATCCGGAAACAAAAATTGTATGCATGGTAAAAGCCTCAGCCTACGGAGCCGGCTCGTTTGAAGTGGCGAAAACACTCGAAGACCAGCGCGTGGACTATCTGGCCGTTGCAGTGGCCGATGAAGGCGCCGACCTGCGCAAGGCAGGCATAAGCAGCGCCATCATGATAATGAATCCGGAACTGACAGCTTTCAAGACCATGTTCGACTACAGGCTGGAGCCGGAGGTTTACAGCTTCCACCTGCTTGAAGAACTGATCAAGGCCGCCGAAAGAGAAGGGGTTACCAACTTCCCGATCCACATCAAGATCGACACGGGAATGCACCGGCTGGGATTTTCCCCCGAAGAAATCCCCCAACTGGTCGAACGGCTCCACAAGCAGACGGCAGTGATTCCGCGGTCTGTATTCTCACACCTTGTAGGGAGCGATTCGCAAAAGTTCGACCCGTTCACGCGACAGCAGATCGAAACGTTTGAAAAGGCTTCACAAATCTTGCAGGACGGATTCAGACACAAGATACTGCGCCATATCTGCAATACTGCCGGAATAGAACGCTACCCCGGAGCGCAATTCGACATGGTCCGCCTGGGCATCGGACTTTATGGAGTAGACCCTTACACCAACAACATCCTCCACAATGTCACCACGCTGAAAACAACTATCCTGCAAATACATGATGTGCCGGCGGAAGAAACCGTAGGCTACAGCCGCAAAGGGATACTGAAACGGGATTCGCGCATCGCCGCCATACCAATCGGCTATGCAGACGGGCTGAACCGCCACTTGGGCAACGGAAACGCCTACTGCATCGTCAACGGCAAGAAAGCGCCGTATGTGGGAAACATCTGCATGGACGTGTGCATGATTGACGTAACGGACATCGACTGCAAAGAGGGTGACAAAGCTGTCATCTTCGGCAATGAACTGCCTGTCACCGTCTTGTCAGATATTCTGGACACGATTCCCTACGAAATTCTTACAAGCGTATCAAACCGGGTGAAACGAGTCTATTTCCAAGACTGATCCGGCTTCCGCCGAAATGGAGTCCAACTTTTTTCAGTCCGCAGAAAAAACGGACCGGCGCAGAATAAGCCCATACTTCTAACCTGGAGATATGAATCTCCAGCCTAAAGATATATATCTCCAGCCTGAGGATACAGATCTTCAGGCTGGAGATAAAGTTTTTGCGAACGAAGCCATGCCTCTCCACACAGATCGGCCAGCCTTATGGAACACGCAGCAGCGGTTCTCCAAGGCATCCCTCCCCCAGTCCGGCAGGCCGCAGTTATCCGAAGAAAAGTTATTTTCGGGACCCGTTTTCACAGATGTTCTAAATTTTTTCCTACATTTGTCCCCAAATCATAATGGAGTACAAAAAAACATCATGCAAAACAATTTAGTTATAGTAGAGTCCCCGGCAAAAGCCAAAACAATTGAGAAATTCTTGGGAGCAGGCTACAAAGTTATGTCAAGTTACGGACATATACGCGACTTGAAGCAAAAGGCATTCAGTATCGACATCAACGATCACTTCAAACCGATTTATGTCATACCGGATGACAAGAAAAAAGTTGTGGCAGAACTGAAAAGCGAAGCAAAAAAAGCCGACATGGTATGGCTTGCATCCGATGAAGACCGCGAAGGGGAAGCCATATCATGGCATTTGTATGAGGTGTTGAAACTGAATCCGGAAAAGACCAGACGAATTGTATTCCATGAAATTACCAAATCCGCGATTCTGAAAGCAATCGAGCATCCCCGGAACATAGACATCAATCTCGTAAATGCCCAGCAGGCACGGCGCGTGCTCGACCGCATCGTGGGCTTCGAACTTTCGCCCGTGCTGTGGAGGAAAATAAAGCCGGCATTGTCGGCCGGACGCGTGCAGTCTGTAGCCGTCCGGCTCATCGTCGAGCGCGAACGGGAAATACACGCCTTTGTCAGCGAAGCATCCTATAAGGTGATCGCCGTTTTCCAGAATGCGGAAGGAGCGGAAATCCGCGCTACCCTGAACCAGCGCTTCAAGACAAAAGACGAAGCGCGCGCCTTTCTCGAAAAATGCAAGGAAGCGAAATTCTCGATCGAAGACATCGTGACAAGACCCGTAAAGAAATCGCCGGCTCCGCCTTTCACAACTTCTACGCTCCAGCAGGAGGCAGCCCGGAAACTGGGCTACACCGTGGCGCAGACCATGAGGCTGGCCCAGCGGCTGTATGAAAGCGGACTGATAACGTATATGCGTACCGACTCTGTCAACCTTTCGGAACTGGCATTGGGCACAAGCCGCGAAACCGTCATTTCGCTCATGGGCGAAAAATACGTGCACACGCGCCAGTACGCAACCAAGACCAAAGGGGCGCAGGAAGCGCACGAAGCCATCCGGCCGACCTATATGCAGAACGAAACAATCGACGGGACCAGCCAGGAGCAGCGTCTTTACGAACTCATATGGAAACGGACGCTGGCCTCGCAGATGGCGGATGCAGAACTTCTGAAGACAACGGCAACCATCAGTATATCCAACAACAATGACAAGTTTGTGGCTACGGGAGAAACCGTAGAATTCGACGGATTCCTGCGCGTATACAAAGAATCGTACGACGATGACAACGAACAGGAAGACGAAAGCCGTCTTCTGCCCGCCCTGAAG
The DNA here is from genome assembly GCF_024733745.1 of Bacteroides sp. ET225. Classification (NCBI taxonomy): domain Bacteria; kingdom Pseudomonadati; phylum Bacteroidota; class Bacteroidia; order Bacteroidales; family Bacteroidaceae; genus Bacteroides; species Bacteroides sp. ET225. The sequence goes on from NZ_JANRHN010000032.1 coordinate 23,650, forward strand.
AAAGGACAGGAAGTAGCGCAGAAAGAAATTTCAGCGGTAGAAAGGTTCACGCAGCCGCCGGCACGGTACACAGAAGCCAGCCTTGTGCGCAAGCTGGAAGAGCTGGGCATCGGACGCCCCTCAACTTATGCCCCGACAATCTCCACAATCCAGCAGAGAGGCTATGTGGAAAAGGGAAGCAAAGAAGGAGTCAGACGTCCATACCAGGTATTGAGCCTTGTCAAGAACTCCATCCGCGAAACCAGCCAGACAGAAACTACCGGCAGCGAAAAGTCAAAGCTCATCCCAACCGATGTGGGATGCGTGGTCAATGACTTTCTGCTGCAGTATTTCCCGCAAATCATGGACTACAACTTTACAGCCAAGGTTGAAAAGGAATTCGACGAAGTGGCCGAAGGGGAAAAGCCATGGACAGACATGCTGGATACATTCTATACGAAGTTCCATCCTTATGTAGAAAATACCCTCGCTACAAAAAGCGAGCATAAAGTGGGCGAACGGATACTTGGAACCGATCCCGCCAGCGGGAAACAGGTGTCGGTCAAGATCGGGAAATTCGGACCCGTTGCACAGATAGGCACCTCGGAAGACGAAGAAAAGCCGAGATTCGCACAGCTGAACAAGGAGCACTCGCTCGAAACCATCACGCTGGAAGAAGCGCTCGACCTGTTCAAACTGCCCCGTTCGCTCGGAGAAATCGAAGGCAAAGAAGTGACGGTGGGAGTAGGAAGATTCGGACCCTACATCCGGTATGACAACAAATATGTATCCATCCCAAAAACGATGGATCCGATGGGCATCACACTGGAGGATGCACAGGAACTGCTGAAAGAGAAACAGGAAGCCGAAGCCAAACGGGTCATCAAGACGTTCGATGAAAATCCGGACCTGCAGATCTTGAACGGACGCTACGGCCCTTACATCTCTTACCAGAAAAAGAACTACAAGATTCCGGAAAACATCGATCCTGCTTACCTGAGCATCGAATCATGCTTCAAGGTGATCGAGCTTCAGAATCAGAAGGCGGAAAACAGGAAAGCCAAAAGCGCCAAAGCCAAAAAGAAATGAAAAGAATCTTTTTAATCGGCTATATGGGGTCGGGAAAAACCACGCTCGGAAAGGCTTATTCCCAAGCTTGCGGCCTGGAGTTCATCGACCTCGACTGGTACGTGGAAGGACGGATGCACAAGACAATCAACGAACTGTTTGCGGAAAAGGGGGAACAAGGCTTCCGCGAAATCGAACGGGCCATGCTGCATGAGGTCGGAGAGTTTGAAAACGTAGTTATCGCCTGCGGAGGAGGGACTCCATGCTTCTTCGACAACATGCCGTACATGAACAGCGTCGGAACAACCGTATTTCTGGACGTAAACCCGGAAGTCCTGTTCCGCCGGCTTAAAATCGCGAAAATGAAACGTCCGCTGCTGGCAGACAAGACAGACGACGAACTGACCGAAACGATAAATTCGGCACTCAGCCAACGTCTGCCCTATTACCTGCAGGCTAAATACCATTTCAATGCAGAACAGCTTGAAAGTCACCGGCAGATTGAAAGGTCTGTAAAACTTTTAGACCAGCTGCTTAACAACCAAACAATTTAAGATACAGTATAAATATAGACTATGTTGTGAAATGAGAAAATGGCGTATTGAAGATTCAGAAGAGCTCTACAACATCACGGGGTGGGGCGTTTCGTACTTTAGTATCAATGACAAAGGTCATGTAGTGGTAACACCAAGAAAAGACGGAGTAGCCGTCGACCTGAAGGAACTGGTCGATGAACTCCAGCTCCGGGATGTAACCGCCCCCATGCTGGTACGCTTCCCTGACATTCTTGACAACCGTATCGAAAAGATATCCAACTGCTTCAAACTGGCAGCGGAGGAATACGGCTACAATGCAGAAAACTTCATCATCTACCCCATCAAAGTAAACCAGATGCGGCCGGTAGTCGAAGAAATCATCAGCCACGGGAAAAAATTCAATCTGGGACTGGAGGCCGGCTCGAAGCCCGAACTGCACGCAGTGATTGCCATCAATACAGATTCTGACTCTCTCATCATCTGCAACGGATATAAGGACGAAAGCTACATCGAGCTGGCTCTGCTTGCACAGAAGATGGGGAAACGGATCTTTCTCGTTGTAGAAAAGCTGAACGAGCTGCGCCTGATCGCAAAAATGGCAAAGCAGCTGAACGTGCGGCCCAACATAGGCATCCGGATCAAGCTGGCATCCTCAGGCAGCGGAAAATGGGAAGAAAGCGGAGGAGATGCAAGCAAGTTCGGACTGACGTCAAGCGAACTGCTGGAAGCGCTTGACTTCATCGAAGAAAAGAAAATGCAGGACTGCCTGAAGCTGATTCATTTCCACATAGGCAGCCAGGTGACAAAGATACGGCGCATAAAGACTGCACTGCGAGAGGCTTCGCAGTTTTATGTGCAGCTATACCGCATGGGATTCCCCGTGGAGTTCGTAGACATCGGCGGAGGACTGGGAGTGGATTATGACGGGACACGCTCTTCGAACAGCGAAAGCAGCGTAAACTATTCGATTCAGGAATATGTGAACGACTCGATCTCCATCATGGTAGACGCAAGCAACAAAAACGGAATCCCGCACCCGAACATCATCACGGAAAGCGGACGCTCTCTGACTGCGCACCATTCTGTGCTGATATTCGAAGTACTGGAAACGGCTTCGCTCCCTTCGATGGATGAAGAGTTTGAAGTAAGCCCCGACGACCACGAACTGGTTCATGAACTGTATGAAATCTGGGACAACCTGAACCAAAGCCGGATGCTGGAAGCCTGGCACGATGCCCAGCAGATTCGGGAGGAAAGCCTCGACCTGTTCAGCCACGGCATCGTAGACCTGAAGACACGCGCCCAGATCGAACGGATGTACTGGTCGGTAACGCGGGAAATCAACCAGATCGCATCGGGACTGAAACATGCTCCCGACGAGTTCCGGAATCTCGACAAGCTGCTTGCCGACAAGTATTTCTGCAACTTCTCGCTGTTCCAGTCCCTGCCGGACTCATGGGCCATCGACCAGATATTTCCCATCATGCCGATACAGCGGCTCGACGAACGGCCGGACCGTACGGCGACACTGCAGGACATCACATGCGACTCTGACGGCAAAATCGCGAACTTCGTGTCCACACGCAACGTGTCGCACGACCTGCCGGTTCACTCGATCAAGGCCAAGGAATCATACTACATCGGAGTCTTCCTCGTAGGAGCCTATCAGGAAATTCTGGGCGACATGCACAACCTGTTCGGCGACACGAATGCAGTGCACGTCAGCGTGAACGAAAAAGGCTATACCATCGACCAGGTTATCGACGGCGAAACGGTGGCGGAAGTGCTCGATTACGTGCAGTATAACCCGAAGAAACTGGTACGCACGCTTGAAACCTGGGTCACCAAGTCGGTGAAAGAAGGCAAAATCTCGCTGGAAGAAGGAAAAGAGTTCCTTGCCAACTACCGCTCGGGACTGTATGGATATACCTATCTGGAATAACATAAAGGTGCATACAACGATGAAAGAAAAACTGACTGTCATAAAAGTAGGCGGAAAAATCGTCGAAGAGGCCGATACACTCAGCCAACTGCTGAATGACTTCTCCCTGCTTCCCGGACACAAGCTGCTGGTACACGGAGGCGGACGTTCCGCAACACAGATCGCAGCGCAGCTGGGAATTGAAAGCAAAATGGTCAACGGAAGGCGGATAACCGATGCCGAAACGCTGAAAGTGGTCACAATGGTGTACGGCGGACTGGTAAACAAAACCATCGTAGCCGGACTGCAGGCCAGAGGCGTGAATGCCATCGGACTGACAGGAGCGGATATGGATGTCATCCGTTCTGTCAAACGCCCGGTAAAGGACATTGACTACGGATATGCAGGCGACGTGAAGAAGGTGGATGGCGAAGCACTGGCCGGACTCATCCGGAAAAATGTGATACCGGTGATGGCTCCGCTCACACACGACGGCAAAGGACAGATTCTCAACACCAACGCCGACACCATTGCCGGAGAAACAGCCAAGGCGCTGGCAGGCTTTTTTGACGTAACGCTTGTGTACTGTTTCGAAAAAAGGGGCGTCCTCAGCGATGAAAGCGACGACAACAGCGTCATTCCCGTACTGACTCCCGACCTTTTCCGGCAATACGTAAAAGAAGGAATCATCAAAGAAGGAATGATACCCAAGCTTGAGAATGCCTTCGAAGCCATAAATGCCGGAGTAACAGAGGTTATAATCACTTCTGCAAAAGCAATCGGACAGAACGGCGGAACTACCGTCAAAAAATAATTCAAAAAAAACAACGGGTGAGTGTAACTTTTCTGCCACTCACCCGTCTTCATTATAGAAAGCAATGCATGAGATCAGTTTCCGAAACGATATATTGCCGCTGAAAGACAAAATCTTCAGGCTGGCATTACGCATCACGCTCGACAGAGCTGAGGCGGAAGACATTGTTCAGGACACATTGATCAGGGTATGGAACAAACGTGATGAATGGGCCAACGTAGATTCGGCTGAAGCGTATTGCCTGACAATCGCACGCAATCTGGCCATCGACCGAAGCCAGAAGATGGAAGCACGGAACGTTGAGCTGACATCCGAAACGCAGGAAATGCCCGATGCGCTGACTCCTGAGAAAGAACTTGAGCGCGATGAGCAGCTCCGGCTCGTGCACCGGCTGATAAACGGACTTCCCGAAAAGCAGCGGACAATCATCCAGCTCAGGGACATTGAAGGCAAAAGCTATAAGGAAATAGCCGATATACTGGAAATAAGCGAAGAGCAGGTAAAAGTGAACCTCTTCAGAGCCCGCCAGCATATCAAAAGTAAAATGACAGAAATAAACAATTATGGATTATAAGTACATTGAACAACTTCTGGAACGCTACTGGAACTGCGAAACTTCGGCTGAAGAAGAACAGATTCTGCGCATTTTCTTTCAACAGAAAGAAATACCGTTGCACCTGCGTACCTATCAGCCCCTGTTCTCCTACCAGAAAAAGGCTGAAGACGTGAAGTTGGGAGAGGACTTCGACCAGCGGATTCTGCAAGAGATTGAACGTCCGGTAGTCAAGGCACGCCATCTGACACTTTATACACGGTTCATGCCTCTGTTCAAGGCAGCCGCCATGCTGTGCCTGCTGCTCACACTGGGAGGGCTGGTAAAATATGCGGCCTACAGCGATTCGAACGAGATAGTCTACATCTATGACCAGTTTGACAACCGCTCGGACAACCCTCAGGTCGCTTACGAAGGCGATTCGCTGAAATCCATCATTCCCGGCACCGCCAGCAAACCGAAGGTGGAACGGGAGCACAAGCAATAGACGAACATTTTTCATTTGCTTTTATATAAACAGTTAGTGCTTATAAAAATTAATTAAAACACCAAACGAGGCTGTGAAGTTTCAATTCTCTCTATTTGATTTACTAACTCAAATAAAAAAAGGATTACCGCGTGAGCAGTAATCCTTTTTTATTTGGCGAATCTCATTTTCCGTGTGCGATAACAAAATAATGTTATTTAATAGGTAAAGTTTTGAAATAATTTGACTTTCAATTGCATATTTGAATAAAAGGCACTATTTTTGGCAGTGCATGAAAATATCATTAACTTAAAATCCATAAATTAAAAAAGAAAAAAAGGAAAAGATGGAACAAGTATTTAGTTATATCATTGGGCTGGGAGCTGCCGTAATGATGCCTATTTTGTTTACTATTCTGGGGGTATGTATTGGAATCAAATTCGGGAAAGCGCTGAAAAGCGGTCTTCTTGTTGGAGTCGGATTCGTCGGACTTTCTGTTGTTACGGCACTGCTTACAAGCAGTTTGGGGGAACCGTTGAAGAAAGTGACGGAAATTTACGGCTTGAGCCTTCAAATCTTTGACATGGGATGGCCGGCAGCAGCTTCGGTGGCATATAACACTTCGGTGGGAGCGTTCATCATTCCTGTCTGCCTGGGGATAAACATCCTGATGCTTCTGACAAAAACTACAAAAACAGTCAACATCGACCTTTGGAACTATTGGCATTTCGCCTTCATCGGAGCGGTGGTTTACTTCGCGTCCGACAACATCTGGTGGGGATTCTTTGCCGCTATCATCTGCTACATCATAACGCTGGTGATGGCCGACCTGACCTGCAAGCAATTCCAGTCATATTATGACAAGATGGACGGAATCTCCATTCCGCAGCCTTTCTGCCAGGGATTCGTGCCCTTTGCGCTGGTCATCAACAAGGTGCTGGACAAGATTCCGGGATTTGACAAGCTGAACATTGACGCGGAAGGCATGAAGCGCAAGTTCGGCATCATGGGCGACCCGCTCTTTCTGGGAGTGATTGTGGGCTGCGCCATCGGAGCACTGGCATGCAAAAACACAGACGAACTCGTTGACGGAATCCCTGCCATTCTGGGACTGGGCATCAAGATGGGAGCCGTTATGGAGCTGATTCCACGCATCACATCGCTGTTCATCGAAGGATTGCGTCCCATCTCAGACGCTACACGCGAACTTGTGGCCCGCAAATTCAAGAACAGCGCGAACCTGAACATCGGCATGAGTCCGGCACTGGTTATCGGACACCCGACCACACTGGTCGTATCGCTGCTCCTGATACCCGTTGCACTGTTCCTCTCTGTCGTGCTCCCGGGCAACCAGTTTCTTCCTTTGGCTTCTTTGGCCGGCATGTTCTATCTGTTCCCCGCCGTTCTGCCTATAACAAAAGGCAATGTGCTGAAAACATTCATCATCGGACTGGTAGGACTGGTAGTGGGACTGTACTTCGTGACAGACCTGGCTCCTTTCTTCACTCAGGCCGCCCAGGATGTGTTTGTAAGAACAGGCGACGCTGCCGTACAGATTCCTGACGGATTCCACGGCGGTGCCCTCGACTTCGCCTCAAGCCTCTTCTCATGGCTTATCTTCCATGCGGTATACAGCTTCAAATGGGTAGGTTCAGCCGTCCTCGTCATCCTTGCGCTCGGCATGGCAATCTACAACCGCACCCGTATCATCAAAGAAGCAAAGCATCTTGACAACGAATGAAAACTAACCAACAATAACAATAAAAAGCTTATGAAAAAATTTGCAATCGCAATGATGCTGGGCGTAGCCGCTCTTGCAGCAAACGCTCAAGTTAATGTACGCATGCAGACCGCATGTCATCCGCTTGATGTAAAAACGTATGATACTCAAAGACTGCGCAGCAGCTTCCTGATGGAAAAAGTGATGGTTGCCGACCAGATCAACCTGACTTATTCCATGTACGACCGCTTCATCTTCGGAGGAGCTGTTCCGGCAACAAAAGAGCTGTCGCTCGATACATTCGACGCACTGAAAGCTCCTTATTTCTTATATAACCGCGAGCTGGGCGTAATCAACGTCGGCGGCGAAGGCATCGTTACCGTAGACGGCAAAGAATACCAGCTGGGATTCAAGGAAGCCCTGTATGTAGGACGCGGCAACCAGAAGGTTACCTTCAAGAGCAAGGACGCCAGCAAGCCTGCAAAATTCTACATCAACTCTGCACTTGCGCATAAAGCCTACAAGACTCAGCTGATCACCATCGACGGACGCAAAGGCTCGCTGAAGGCCAACTCTTTCCCTGCAGGAAAAATGGAAGAAAGCAACGACCGCGTAATCAACCAGCTGATTGTAAACAACGTGCTTGAAGAAGGCCCGTGCCAACTGCAAATGGGACTGACCGAACTGAAGCCGGGAAGCGTATGGAACACCATGCCGGCTCACACTCACAGCCGCCGCATCGAAGCATACTTCTACTTCAACGTGCCCGCAGGAAACATGATCTGCCACCTGATGGGACAGCCCCAGGAAGAACGCCTGGTATGGATGGCCAACGAACAGGCTATCATGTCGCCGGAATGGTCAATCCACGCAGCAGCCGGAACAAGCAACTACATGTTTATCTGGGGTATGGCCGGAGAGAATCTGGACTACAATGACATGGACAAGATTCCTTACACAGAAATGAAATAATGCAGCCATGCAGGTAACGGAAGGATACTTGCATAAACAAAAAGAGAATCTTTGAGGAGAATCTTCAGAGATTCTCTTTTTTGAATGCCCCATCCAAACCTGCATGTCCGGACAACCTTTGCCGACCAGACGCAATCTGGAACAGAAGAATACACAACCAATATCTTTTATCATGAATGCACTCGAAAGAACAGACGGGAAAAAGACGAACTACAGATGGATAATCTGTTTCATGCTCTTTTTCGCAACAACAGTCAATTACCTTGACAGACAAGTACTTTCTCTCACCTGGAAAGACTTTATCGCACCCGAATTTCACTGGACTGACACAAACTACGGAACAATAGCGGCCGTATTTTCCTTGGTCTATGCCATCGCCAACCTCTTTGCCGGACGTTTCATCGACTGGCTGGGAAGCCGGAAAGGATATTTATGGGCCATCGCCATCTGGTCTGTGGGCGCATGCCTGCACGCCCTGTGCGGATGGGCTACCGAAATGTCACTCGGCATAAGCGACGTGACAGGCATGATCGCCGCTTCGGGAGGGATCGCATCGACCATAGCAATCACCAGCGTGTATTATTTCATAGCAGCACGCATCATACTGGCCATAGGAGAAGCGGGCAACTTTCCGTCTGCGGTCAAGGTTACGGCAGAATACTTTCCAAAGAAAGACCGGGCGTTCCCGACAGCAATATTCAATGCAGGAGCCGTGGTGGGAGCCTTGATAGCTCCTGTCAGCATCCCCACGCTGGCCAGCTACTTCCAGGGAATCGGTGTCGGCAACGGCTGGGAAATGGCATTCGTCATAATCGGAGGACTGGGATTTATCTGGATGGGGCTTTGGGTGTTCGTATACAAGAAGCCCGAAAACAATCCGCACGTGAATGCTGCCGAACTGGCATACATACAGCAGGACAAAGACAGCGAACCGGCACAAGAATCGCCGCAGACCGGCGAAAACGGACCGAAACTGTCGCTATGGAAATGCTTCACCTACCGGCAGACATGGGCTATCACCCTGGGAAAATTCATGACCGACGGCGTATGGTGGTTCTTCCTCTTCTGGACTCCCGCCTACATTTCCGACGTATACGGCTACTCGTCGGACAGCAGCATGGCACAAATGCTCATATTTGTACTCTACGCCATCACCATGCTTTCAATCTTCGGAGGGAAGCTTCCGAGCATCATCATCAACAGGACGGGGAAAAACCCGTATGCGGCACGTATGCAGGCCATGCTGATTTTTGCAGTGTTCCCGGTGCTCGCACTCTTTGCACAGCCCCTCGGAAGCATCTCCTGCTGGTTCCCGATCATCATCATCGGCATAGCCGGAGCTGCACACCAGTCATGGTCGGCCAACCTCTATTCGGTGGGAAGCGACATGTTCCCTAAAAATGCCATGGCCACCATTACCGGAATCAACGGCATGGCGGGCGGAGTCAGTTCGTTTCTCATCAACATGGGATCGGGGATGCTGTTTGACTATGCGGCAAAGACGCATCTGACATTCATGGGATTTGAAGGCAAAGAGGCAGGCTACTTCATCATTTTCTGCATCTGCGCCGTAGCCTATCTGCTGGCGTGGTGCGTAATGAAAGCGTTTGTACCGAAATACAAGCTGGTCAAGCTGTAAGGCTACGTTCCTAAAAGCTCACCGACAAACAGCAAAGTGAGGCCGCTCATGAAAGGACTGCAATCTTTTCAAGGCGGCCCCACTCTTTTCATCTATAAGTGCGCGAAAGAATAAGCCGCGAAGCACTGCGCCAAAGCCGGAAATCCCTGACAAAGAAGTCTGATACCGGCAAAAAACTTTATTCCACACTTCGGTTTCTATATTCTACACCGTGGTTTGCACATTCCACAGTGTCGTTTCTACATTCCACGATGTGGAATACAGTTTCTGACGAATTCTTCCGGCATTCTTAAGACATCCGGACACATTCATTCAGACACCGCACCGACAAGCTGATGCCTCTCTGCAAAGAAATGCACTCCCGCTATCTCCGGCGGAAAGCATGAAACAAAGAAAAAAGCAGCAACAGGATGCCGAGCTGATAGTGCCACAATCCAGCAGCAGAATCCGGTCCGTCGACACAGCATAAAAGTACGACGCCCGTAACCGTCACCGCCGGAAAAACAGCCGACAAGACAAGAGTTGCCCACTCTTTTTTAGCGATGCCCCGTAAAACAAGCTTTTTATACCAGTCCCCGTGCCGCCTGAGATGAATCCCCGCAGACAAAAGCCAAAGAAGGCTGGCCAGCACATGCGCCACTCCCCAATTGTGCCACAACTCATGCCCGGCTCCATGTCCGGCAACATGCAGCCCGATACCGGTTACGGCTGATGCCAGAAAAGCCAATGGCTGCAACCGCTCCATACGGAACAACACGCTCCTGCTCTCCCGACGGACAGGATCCGCTTCATCCGGCCTGAAAAACACACCGTTAGGACAGGTCTTCACACATTTGCCGCAACCGATACAGCCATCCGCATTTTCAAATGCCACATGCCTGTGCCATAAAAAGTCGGCCTTGCCGATCACATTCCGCGGACATTGATCCACACACTTCCAGCATGCCACACAGCGGCATGGATCCATCGCGACATACTTTGTTTCCGTTCTTTTCATCTCACCCTCCTTTTTTTGCTGCAAAATTAGGCAGACCAGCGCAAAAGGAAGATAGACAGAGCGAGGAAGCACTTGGACTATTCAAGGTTCTTTTGCCTGAAGAGGCTTGGAGGCAGGCCGGTTGTCCATGTGAACAGGCGGGAAAAATAGGCACAGTCTTCGATGCCGAGGCGGTTGGATATCTCCTTGACAGAAAGGCCGGTGTAGACAAGCATCCGTTTGGCCTGCAATACCATTTCATTGCGGATATATGAGCTGGCACTCATCCCCGTGACTTCTTTCACCACCTCATTCAGATATACAGGCGAAATGTTCAGCATCGAGGCATAATACGAGGGATAGCGGTTTGCGGCAAGGTGTCCGGCAAGCAGGCTGCGGAACGACAAGACGATTTCAACATGCCTGCGGCTATGCCTCGCCCGATTCAAACCGGCCTCCTGCACGGCTTCTGCCACAATGCCGATAAAAGTTTCCGCCAGCCGCCTTGCCGTTGCTTTGGCCTGCTCACCCGTGATGCAGTCCACTCTGCCCGCAAGGATGCCTGCAAGCTGTTTCAGTTCGCCCATCCGCCTCTCGTCGATCTTCACCGCCGGAGCGAACAGAAGGAAATTGTCGAAGATATTCTTTTCCTCGCTTCCGACAAAGCTGCTGTCAGCAAAAAGCATCCATCCTTCTGCATCTTCCGAACCGATGAAACGGTGCACTTGCCCCGGCTGTATGAGAAACACTTCGCCTTGGGCAAAGCTGCATTCCTTGAAATCTATGATGCCGCGCCCCGTCCCTTTTTCCACCAGACCGACAATATAATAGTCGTCCTGATGGGCATAAGCCACAGGTCCGCTGCCGGTCTGCGGAGGAGCGATTCTGCGAAGACGCACTCCAAAATCCGAAAGCATAAAAGCTTTGTGCTGTGGAAGCTGTTGCGGCATATTCTTTTGCATTTCGATTCTTGCCTTCAATACCCGAAGAGGCGGGAATACGGGTCTTGCAGACCGGCCTATTTCTTCAGTTCCGGATATTGGATGCGCGTATGATACATTGTCTTCAGCTTTTCCTTGAACACCGTCTTCACCGTTTCAATATCCCTGAACGTTATCGGGCAGTCCTTGAAGTAGCCCTCCTGCACCTGGGCATCTACAATTTTGTCGACCAGCGAGGATATGCTGTCTTCGGTGTACGAAGGCAGGCTTCTTGAAGCCGCTTCCACCGAATCAGCCATCATCAATATGGCCTGCTCCTTGGTAAAGGGATTCGGTCCGGGATAGCGGAACACCGACATGTCCACATCCTCATCCGGATGTTCGTTCTTATAAGAAATGTAGAAATATTTCGTCAGCCCTTTCCCGTGGTGCGTCCGTATGAAATCCTTTATCACCTGAGGCAGATTGTTCTTGTCTGCCAGCTTCATGCCGTCTGTCACATGGTTAATCACGATCTGCGCGCTCTGCTTGTAGCTCAGCTGGTCGTGGGGGTTCACTCCCGACTGGTTTTCCGTAAAGAAGACGGGGTTCAGCATTTTCCCGATGTCATGATACATGGCTCCCGTACGCACCAGCTGGCTGTCGGCTCCGATACGGTTAGCTGCCGCTGCCGTGAGATTGGCCAACTGCAACGAATGCTGGAAAGTTCCGGGAGCAACCTCCGACATCTCCCTCATCAGCTTGTTGTTTATGTTTGAAAGCTCTACCAACGTTACATTCGAAGTGAATCCGAAAAGTTTCTCCAGGATGAACAGCAGCGGGTAGGTGAACAGCAGCAGCGCGCCGTTGAGCAAGAAATTGACATACATGCGCGTGTTCAGCTGCTCCCATTCGCTGACATGGATCAGATCAAGAGCCAGATACATCACCGCATACGAAAAGGCAACCAGAACCGCACTGCGCAGCAGCTGGGAACGCTGCGAAAGCTCGCGCAGGCTGTATATTCCCACCATGCCGGCCAGCGTCTGCAACAAGATAAACTCATGGGGCGAGCGCAGGCAGACAGAGCATAAAAGAACCGTAATCACATGCGCCATAAACGCCGTCCTCGAATCCAGAAATATACGGATAATCATCGGAATCATGGCAAACGGAACGACATAGATGCTCAGCAACGACTGTTCCATCATCAAGGAAGTGATGACCGGAAAAACCGTAATGATGATGAACAGCAGTGCAAGACACCGGTGCTTGCTGTAATAATCGTGGCGGAACAGTTCCAGGTATGTCATGAAGCATCCCACAAGTATGGCGACAAACAGCAGCTGCCCCAGCAGCGTCAGCCGCTTTTCTGTGACGGTTTCGCTTCTTTTGTCCCACTCTTTTTCAAGCGACTTAAGGATGTTGTAAGTGTTTTCATCCACAATCTCGCCGCGGTCAATGATTTTCTGGCCGTTCATGACGAATCCGTTTGCCCACGAAAGCTCGCGGAACAGCTCCTGCTTCGCCGTTTCAGACCGTTCGGCGTCATACGTGAGATTGGGCGTGATATAATCGTTCAGATTGCATTTCTGCAAAAGCGATTTCCGGTAACGCACCGTATCTGCCCCGATCAGCTTTTCATAAGCCTGCTTGAAAGTAAACACGTCCGACACCGCCTCCTGCTTCGACATGTTTCGGTCTATCACCTGTATCTTTGCAACCGAATCCCTGTCCAGCAGCGCCAGGTCGTTCGAAGCGATGACCCCCGCCGAATAAATGTTCTTCAGCGCATTTTCAATATGCCGCTCATAAGCCGGATGGGGAATGATCGTCTTCAGATTCTCGGCATAATCCTTTCTGAACTTGGCAATCATCGACTCGCCAACGCTCTTGTCCAGCTGGAAATAAGGGACATACCGCTTCATGATACTGTCCTGCTCCTTCTGCATCTCAGTATCAGGCTTATATATCGGGAAATCGAACGACGCCTGAAGCAAGCCATACTTCCATGGCTTGTTGATGTCAAATTGATAATTGAATTTGCCTTCACGCGGCAAAAAGTAAACGATAACCGACAATGTGACAGCAAATATGACACATTTATAAAGAAACTCCCGGTAAGAGAAGTTTTTTTCTGACGATAAAGTTTTCATCGGCAAGGATATTTTACCGCAAAATAAGGAAAAAAACGGGAAATTTAGATTATTTTTGCGATGTATTTTTAGAAAAGTCCATTATGTCAGAAAGAAGAGTAAGAGTCCGTTTTGCGCCCAGTCCGACTGGCGCACTGCACATCGGCGGTGTACGCACCGCTCTGTATAACTATTTGTTTGCAAGACAACATGGCGGAGATCTGGTTTTCCGCATAGAAGATACCGATTCAAACCGCTTCGTTCCGGGAGCGGAAGAATATATACTGGAATCATTCAAATGGCTGGGAATCGAATTTGACGAAGGCGTCAGCTTTGGAGGAAACTGCGGCCCTTACCGTCAGTCGGAACGACGCGAGATCTACAAGAAATATGTGAAGGTCTTGCTCGACAACGGAAAAGCCTACATTGCTTTCGACACGCCGGAAGAGCTGGAAGCCAAACGGAAGGAAATCCCGAACTTCCAGTACGACGCTTCTACGCGCAACGCCATGCGCAACTCGCTCACGCTGCCAGAAGATGAAGTGAACCGGCTGATAGCCGAAGGCAAACAATACGTCGTGCGCTTCAAGATCGAACCGGACGAAGAAGTTCATGTAAACGACATCATCCGCGGCGACGTGGTCATCAATTCGTCAATCCTGGACGACAAGGTGCTCTACAAATCAGCCGACGAACTGCCGACCTATCATCTGGCAAATATCGTAGACGACCACCTGATGGAGATTTCACACGTCATACGCGGAGAAGAATGGCTTCCGTCGGCACCGCTGCACGTATTGCTATACCGTGCTTTCGGATGGGAAGACACGATGCCCCGGTTCGCCCATCTTCCGCTGCTGCTGAAGCCCGAAGGAAACGGGAAACTGAGCAAGCGCGACGGCGACCGGCTGGGATTCCCGGTATTCCCGCTCGAATGGCACGACCCGAAAACCGGAGAGGTTTCTTCAGGATACCGCGAATCGGGCTACCTGCCGGAAGCTGTCATCAACTTCCTCGCACTTCTGGGATGGAATCCGGGAAACGACCAGGAAATCATGTCGATGGACGAGCTGGTGAAACAATTCGACCTGCACCGGTGCAGCAAGGCCGGAGCGCGCTTCGACTATGAAAAGGCCAAATGGTTCAACCACGAATATATCCTGATGAAAAGCAACGAGGAAGTTGCATCCATGTTCGCACCTGTTCTCGAAGAACACGGCATTCATGCGCCGATGGACAAGGTGGTGACAGTTGTAGGACTGATGAAAGGACGGGTAAGCTTCATCAACGAGCTTTGGGACACATGCAAGTTCTTTTTCGTAGCACCTGCAGCCTACGATGAAAAGACAGTAAAGAAACGCTGGAAAGAGGATTCTGCCGAAAGAATGACCGAACTGGCAGACCTGCTCGAATCACTTGACGATTTCTCGCTGGCCCATCAGGAAGAAGTGGTCATGAAATGGATTGAAGACAAAGGCTACCACCTGGGAAATATCATGAACGCTTTCCGGCTAACGCTGGTAGGAGAAGGAAAAGGACCGCACATGTTTGACATCTCAGCAGTACTGGGCAAAGAAGAAACGATACAGCGCATGCGCCGTGCCATTGAGGTGCTCAAATAATCCGGACGACATGATTTATAATTTAGCTATACACATATATGCAGGTGCAGTCAGAATGGCTGCACCCTTCAACAAAAAAGTTTCCTTGATGCAAAAAGGAGAAAAGGAAGCTTTCGCCATTCTGGAAAGAAATATCATAAAGGGGGAAAAGTATCTTTGGTTTCATGCGGCCTCGCTGGGAGAATTCGAGCAGGGACGGCCGCTGATAGAAGAAATCAAGCGGAACTACCCGCAATATAAGGTTCTTCAGACTTTCTTCTCTCCATCAGGCTACGAAGTGAGAAAGAACTACAAAGGGGCCGACATCACCTGCTACCTCCCTCTTGACACGCCTCACAATGCCAGACGGTTCATCGAACTGGCACAGCCTTATATGGTTTTTTTCATAAAGTATGAGTTCTGGACTAATTATCTGAACGAGCTTCACCGCCGGCACATTCCAACATACAGCGTTTCTTCTATCTTCCGCGAAGATCAGATATTCTTCAAATGGTATGGCAGAAAATACAGCAAAGTGCTGCATACATTCACCCACCTGTTTGTCCAGAACCGGATATCGGTAGAACTGCTCAAAAAAATCGGCGTGAACAATACAACCATCGTTGGCGACACTCGTTTCGACCGCGTAATCGAAATCTATAAACGGGCAAAAGAATTGCCTTTGGTCGAAAAATTCAAGAGCGATGCTTTCACGCTGATTGCCGGAAGCTCATGGGAACCGGACGAAAACATCTTCATACCCTATTTCAACTCGCATCCTGAACTAAAGCTCATCATCGCACCTCATGTGATAGACGAGAGCCACTTGAAGTCAATCACAGAAAAAATAACACGCAAAGTTGTCAGATACACGCAGGCCGATGAAAAAACAATCGCCGAAGCAGACTGCCTCATAATCGATTGTTTCGGACTGCTTTCTTCCATCTACCGGTACGGAGAAATCGCCTATATCGGAGGAGGATTCGGCGTTGGCATACACAATGTGCTGGAGGCGGCTGTATATGGCATGCCCGTTGTTTTCGGCCCCAACAACAGAAAATTCAGGGAAGCCCTGGGACTTTTAGCTTGTGAAGGGGGATTTGAAATCCACGACAAGGAAGATTTCAAGGAGCTTGCAGACAGACTGATAACGAACAAGGAGTTTCTCAAAGAAACCGGAAAATCAGCCTACACCTACGTGCGCGAAAATGCAGGCGCACTGAAAAAGATAATGGAAAAGATCAGTGAGAAATTGCAATAAGACCAGACGCGATATTTTTTCAACAAAAGTCGGCCGGAACTTTCAATAGCTATCCAGCCGACTTTTCTGTTATATCAACTGTTCAAACAGCCGGCTTTAAATAATAACTCTCAAAATAAAAAAATCTAATAATAAGGATGTAGGCTGAGGAATCCCTCAGGCTTTTACGTTGATCCCGGA
>NZ_JANRHN010000033.1:0-39648 GCF_024733745.1 Bacteroides sp. ET225
AGATTTTTATATAGGTGATTCTGTTGTCCTCTTTTTCAAATTATCAGCTTCAGTTTGCAAAATGGGAGTATGCTATTAAGTTTTTGTTTCAAAGACCCATTTTTTGCCTTTTTTCCTGCTGAAAAGCATAATAAAAATTTTTTTTATACTTGAAACCCCTTAACTTCGCAGTGGAAAATAACACAAAAATAGAATAGGTATGAGTTTTAACATTGCAAAAGAAAGCGGAAAAAAAAGAGTCGTGGTTGTTGGAGGTGGATTTGGTGGTTTGAAGTTGGCAAACGAACTTTCGGGTTCAGATTTTCAGGTAATTTTGGTTGATAAAAACAATTATCATCAATTTCCTCCATTGATTTATCAGGTAGCTTCCGCCGGACTTGAACCTAGTTCGATTTCTTTTCCATTCCGTAAAATTTTCAGCAAGAAGAAAAAAGATGTCTATTTCCGTATGGGTGAAGCACGCTTCATTTATCCTGACCGGAATATTCTTCAGACATCGATAGGTAAAGTTGAATACGATTATTTGATTTTGGCTGCCGGCACTACTTCAAATTTCTTCGGCAACAAGCACATCGAGGAAGAAGCGATTCCGATGAAGACTTTGTCGGAGGCTATGGGACTGCGCAATGCCTTGTTGAGTAACTTTGAGCGTTCTGTCACCTGTGCTACCGAGCAGGAGCGGAGAGAGCTGCTGAACATCGTTGTTGTTGGAGGAGGTGCCACTGGTGTAGAAATTGCCGGAGCATTGGCCGAAATGAAGCACTACGTCCTTCCAAAGGATTATCCGGATATGGATAATAATCTTCTTCAGATTTATTTGATAGAAGCCACGGATAGATTGTTGTCGGGAATGTCGATGGACTCCTCCAGAAAAGCAGCAGAGTTTCTTCAGGAAATGGGAGTGAATGTCTGCTTAGGAAAGAAAGTGCTCGACTATCAGGATCATGAAGTTTTGCTGGAAGACGGAACTTCCATACCTACCCGTACATTTATTTGGGTGAGCGGCGTGCGCGCCAATAGCATAGGCAATATTCCTGAAACTTCAATAGGGAGAGGCGGACGAATTAAAGTAGATGCCTTCAATCGGGTTGAAGGCTTGCCCAACGTATTTTGCATAGGAGATCAGTGTATAATGCTGAACGGTGATTCTGAATACCCTAACGGGCATCCTCAGCTTGCTCAGGTGGCTATCCAGCAGGGAAAACTGCTTGCGGATAATTTGAAGCGTATGGAAGCCGGGCAAGAATTGAAGCCGTTCCGCTATCGTAATCTTGGTTCAATGGCTACGGTGGGACGCAATAAGGCGGTGGCCGAATTCAGCAAGGTAAAGACACAAGGCTGGTTTGCCTGGTTCTTGTGGCTGGTTGTTCATTTACGTTCTATCTTGGGAGTCAGAAACAAAATCAATGTACTGCTCAATTGGATGTGGAGTTATCTGACATACGACCGTTCATTCCGTTTGATTGTGTATGCCCGGAAGGCAAAAGAAGTTGTTGAACGGGAAAAGCGTGAAGCGGAAGTCCACTGGGGAGAGTAACGTGTGCTGTGCAAAAAACGATTGACAACGACAAAGGCGCAGACGAAAAAATAATTCCGTCTGCGCCTTTGTCGTTGTCAGAGTGATTTTTCCGCTTTTTCCTCACGGCTTATATGGTGCGGATAATCAATCGTGTAGTGAAGGCCGCGGCTCTCCTTGCGTTCCATGGCCTGGCGGGTAATCAGATAGCCCACGTTGATCATGTTGCGCAGTTCGCAGATTTCTCGCGAAGCCTTTACACGTTTAAACAGGCGTTCCGTTTCTTCATAGAGGATATCCAGACGGTTCCAGGCCCTTACCAGGCGGAGATTGCTCCGCACGATGCCCACATACGATTCCATGATCTGATTGACTTCTTTCATGCTCTGAGTGATAAGGATGCGTTCTTCGTTATTCATCGTTCCGTCTGCATTCCATTCCGGAATGTCTTCGTTGAAGTCATATCTGTCCAGTACGCTCAGCGCGTGTTTTGCTGCGGAGTCGGCATAAACGATAGCCTCGATCAGAGAGTTTGAGGCGAGGCGGTTTCCTCCGTGCAGACCTGTGCAAGAGCATTCTCCGAGCGCATACAGCCGTTTGATGCTTGACTGCCCGTCGAGGTCAACCTTGATTCCTCCGCACAGATAGTGGGCTGCGGGAGCTACAGGAATATAGTCTTTCGTGATATCTATTCCCAGACTGAGGCATTTTTTATAGATGTTCGGGAAATGTTTCTTTGTTTCCTCCGGATCTTTGTGAGTGACATCAAGATATACGTGGTCTTCTCCCCTTTGCTTCATTTCGCTGTCGATGGCGCGTGCCACGATATCTCTCGGCGCCAGCGACAGCCGGGGATCATATTTCTGCATGAACTCTTCGCCTGCCAGGTTGCGGAGCACGGCCCCGTATCCTCTCATTGCCTCGGTGATCAGGAAGCTGGGGCGGTCGCCCGGATGGTAAAGGGCGGTGGGATGGAATTGGATGAATTCCATGTCTTTCACCATGCCTTTGGCACGGTATACCATGGCGATTCCGTCGCCGGTGGCTACCAGCGGGTTGGTCGTATGGTTGTAAACAGCCTCGCACCCTCCGGTTGCCATAACCGTTACTTTCGACAAGAAAGTGTCTACCTCGCCGGTTGCTTCGTTCAGCACGTATGCGCCGTAGCATTTGATTCCCGGCGTGTGGCGGGTGACGATGATTCCGAGATGATGCTGGGTGATGATTTCTACGGCATAGAAATTGGTGAATACCGTGATGTTAGGATGCCGTTTTACTTCTTCTATCAGGCTTGTCTGTATTTCAGCTCCTGTATTGTCTTTGTGATGGAGAATGCGGAATTCAGAATGTCCCCCTTCCTTGTGCAGGTCAAACTCTCCGTTTTCTTTTTTATCGAAATTAACGCCCCATTTGATCAGCTCCTCTATTTGTGCAGGGGCGTTCCGCACCACTTTCTCAACCGCCGCCGGGTCGCTTATCCAGTCGCCTGCCACCATCGTGTCGTGGATATGTTTTTCAAAATTGTCTACTTTCAGGTTGGTTACCGAAGCGATCCCTCCTTGGGCAAAGTAAGTGTTAGCTTCTTCAAGTCCGGCCTTGCAGATTAAAGCGACCGAACCTTTGTGTGCCACTTTCAACGCAAAACTCATTCCGGCTATGCCCGAGCCGATAACGAGAAAATCAAACTTTCGTATCATAGTGTAGTATATTTGAGGCAAAAGTATAAAAAAGTTGGTGGTTTTGTTCGCCTCTGCCGTTTTTTTAGACGGCAGCGATAAAAAAAATGAATGCCATGCGGCATGAGAACCTTTCCAGTCAGAAAAAGGGGGTTGCGCTTGTTTTCGGACAAAACGCGGGAAAGGCTTCTGGAATGTTTTTCTTCAGTCTGGAGATATGCATCTTTAGGCTGAATTCATATATCTCCAGTCTGGAGATATACATCTCCATCTTAGAGATAAAGAATCTCACGGCAAATAGTTTGTTTTTACCGCTTTTCCACTGTTTTTCATGAACTTCCTTCTGTTTCTTTTCTGTTTTTAGACCGGGAGGACAGGTACTTTCATGTTTTAAAATAAGTAAAGAAGCATACTGAGATTTTTATTTTTCGATGAGATTTTCTTATCTTCACAGAAAAAAAGAAGATGGCAGGAACACGAACTTTTCATTCGAAAGTAGGATGGGTATATTGGGGGGTGATTGCGATATTTGCGGCTTTCCTGTTTTTCGGTTTTTGGGACCGCAGTTGGGTTGCCATTCTTGTGTGTGTGGCGTTTGAGGTCTGGCTTATTGACGAAATGGTTCATACGAGGTACGTGATAACGGAAGAAGGTTTTCTTGTCATCGAATCGGGACGATTCTTCAAGCCCGTGGCGATAGAGATATTGCAGATTGCGGAAGTGAAGAAGTCGAAATCGCTCATTTCTTCTCCCGCGCTTTCAACAGACCGTCTGAAAATCGTGTATCGGAAGAAGTCGTTCAAATCCAGCGTGTTGGTATCTCCGAAAAGCAAGGAAGAGTTTGTCAGATGCCTGCTGAAACGGAATGGAGAGATTCAGACCGATGTTTTGACTTGAAATTTATCTAATGCGAATGATATGGTAAAAGTTTTCAAAATCCGAAGAACTCCCTTCAAGGTTTGGCTGGGAGTGATTATATTGGTTGTAGCCATTGTTCTGATGGCTGTTCATACAGAAAATTACTGGAATTTGTTTCCGCTCATATTGCCTGTCCTGCTGGTCGTTGACGAACAGATGACCCGCATATTGGTTCAGGAAAACGGAGACATCTGGCTGAAGCGCGGATTCAGCGGCAGCATCAAGGCCTATGGAGTTGTGCGCATTGTCCGCAGAAAAGGCACTTTATTGAAGGGGCGGGTAACCGTTTATTATACCAAAGGCTTTGTGAATTTTGATCCCGCCGACCTTACTGAGTTTCTCCGCTGCGCGAGGGAGCGCAATCCCCACGCTATTTATAGCGAGGAAGTCTGATTGTTTCACTGTAAAAAAATGTTGTATGGATTTTCAGTTGGCTATTATTGGAGGAGGTCCTGCCGGTTATACGGCGGCAGAACGTGCCGGAGAAAAAGGTATCAGTGTTGTTCTTTTTGAAAAGAGCAGTCTTGGCGGCGTCTGTCTGAACGAGGGATGCATTCCGACAAAAACATTGCTCTATTCTGCCAAAGTGTTTGATACGGTGCGCAACGCCTCAAAATACGCGGTTGCCGCAGGGCAGCATGAGGTGAATCTGCCCAAAGTTATCAGCCGCAAGGCAAAGGTGGTGCGCAAGCTGGTTCTGGGAATAAAGTCCAGGCTTGCGGAACGGCATGTTGAGATTGTGACCGGTGAAGCCCGGATTATAGATAAAAATACGGTTGAGTGCAATGGAGAGATCTACCGTTGCCAATCGATGATTCTTGCCACGGGAAGCGAAACGGTAGTCCCTCCTATACCCGGAACCGAATCGGTGGCATATTGGACACACAGAGATGCGCTTGAATGCAAGGAACTTCCCCAGTCGCTTGTCATTGTGGGCGGTGGAGTTATAGGCATGGAGTTTGCATCTTTCTTCAACAGCCTGGGAGTGCAGGTGACCGTTGTGGAGATGATGGATGAGATTCTGCGGGGCATTGACCGCGAGATTGCGGAAATGTTGCGGGCGGACTATGCCAAACGAGGAGTCCGTTTCCTGTTACAGGCAAAAGTAACCGGATTGCAAGCTGACGAATCGGGAAATATGACAGTGAGCTACGAAAGTCAGGAAGGCGAAGGAGCTGTTTCGGCTCAGAAAATGCTTCTGAGTGTAGGTCGCCGTCCGGTAACGAAAGGTTTTGGACTGGAAGCGCTGGGACTGGAACTGACGGAGCGCGGAAGAATCAAGGTGGATTCGCATATGGAAACATCCGTGGCGGGCGTGTATGCTTGCGGTGACCTGAACGGGGTGTCTTTGCTGGCACATACGGCCGTGCGCGAAGCCGAGGTGGCTGTTCGCCATATCATGGGCGAAAGCGATGCCATGAGCTATCGGGCCATACCTTCGGTTGTGTATACCAATCCGGAAGTTGCTTCGGTTGGAAAGGATGAAGAAACCTTGCGGGCGGAAGGAGTCGCATACCGCGCGATAAAGCTCCCGATGGCTTATTCTGGCCGGTTTGTTGCAGAAAACGAGGGCGTAAACGGCGTTTGCAAGGTGCTGGTTGACGAGGAAGACCGTCTGCTTGGCCTGCACATGCTGGGCAATCCGTCTTCCGAACTGATTGTATTGGCAGGCATGATGATCGAAGACGGGCGCAGGCTTTCGGAGCTGAAGCGTTATGTGTTTCCCCATCCTACCGTCGGTGAAATATTCAAGGAATTGTAACAGGGCGGAATATGAAGCGATTTTTTTTGGTTGCGCTCTGGTTTTGCATCGGTTGTGCGGCATACGCTTATGGATTTCCGGGCGGAAAGCTGGACACGCTGATTCAAACGTCTTCTTTTCTGAAAACTTCCGAGGTGGGGCTGATTGTATATGATTTGACGGACAACCGGGAACTTTACAGCTATCAGGCAGACAAGCTGTACCGTCCGGCTTCGATCGAGAAGGTCATCACCGCAGTCACGGCATTGTCAGCCCTTGGAAAGAACTATGAGTTTCAGACGCGTCTGGCTTATACCGGTTCGGTAAAGTCCGGCGTGCTTGACGGTGATCTTTATGTAATTGGCGGCTTTGATCCTGAGTTTATGGAACAGGATATGGAGCTTCTTTCGCAGGCCGTGAAAGACGCAGGGATACAATCTGTCCGCGGCAGGCTGATAGGGGATGTGTCGATGATGGATTCCATCTATTGGGGCACCGGATGGGCGTGGGATGATACGCCGGAGCCTTTTCAGCCTTATCTTTCTCCGCTGATGCTGAACAGAGGTTGTGTCAGCATTACGGTCACTCCGACGGTGAAGGGAGATACCGCTGCCGTGAAAATTGTTCCGGAGTCAGACTTCTATCAGGTAGAGAACCGTTCGGTGAGCTACCAGCCTGCGGCCGGGAAACTGTCTATCAATCGCAACTGGCTTGATAACGGAAATGTGATAGAGGTGTCCGGCTGCGTTTCGGCTCCGAGAGGAAGACAGATAAACGTATTCGATCCGAAGTCGTTTTTCATGCAGACGTTCTGTTACCAGCTTCAGAAAAAGGGGATAACAGTGCCGTGCGACAGCATAGGCTACGAGGAAGCGCCGGAGGATATGCATTTGGTCTACACTTGCAGACGGCCGCTGGAAATCGTATTGCGGAGAGCTCTGAAGAAAAGCGATAACCTGTGTGCGGAAGCGCTGTTCCGGCATCTGGGATTGAAGAACGGCAAAACGGAATCCCATCTGGGCTTTGAAGAAAGCCAGCAGGTTGTCAACCGTTTCATGCGGAATGCCATCGGATTTTCGCCGGACAACTACAAGATTGTGGACGGAAGCGGCGTGTCGATGTATAATTACGTGTCGCCGGAACTGGTTCTTGCCTATCTGAATTATGCTTACAGGCATTCCGAATTTTTCGACATGTTTTATGACGGCCTGCCGATAGCCGGAATGGACGGTACCTTGCGCTACCGCATGGGGCGGGGAAGTACATTCCGCAACGTACATGCAAAAACAGGTACGGTGACAGGAGTATGTTCGCTGGCCGGCTATGTGACTGCCAGGAACGGCCATTTGCTGTCGTTTGTCATTATCAATCAGAATGTGCTGAAGTCAAGGCTTGCGCGGAAGTTTCAGGATGAGGTTTGTGAGCTTCTTTCGGAGTTTGATTGAGTGTCCGCCTCTTTTTGAACGTATATATTGAGAGATGAAAGTGAAAAGTTTTGAACTTTGACACTTTTTTATAGATTTTCTGAACAAATATATACAGTTAAAGTCCATAACTTTCGTAACTTTGTGAGTGAATATAAAAATTGATAACAACAGGTCTGAAGTTGCCAATCTTTTTGGAAAGGCAGCAGAAGAACTTAAATTTTTAATTAACTATGGTAAACTTTTCACTTGAAGGTAAGGTAGCGCTGGTAACCGGTGCATCTTACGGAATCGGTTTTGCTATCGCAACCGCTTTTGCACAGGCTGGTGCAACAATCGTGTTTAACGACATCAAACAGGAGCTGGTTGACAAAGGTTTGGCTGCCTATAAGGAAAAAGGCATCAACGCACACGGCTATGTATGCGATGTGACAAACGAAGCTGCTGTAAACGCTCTTGTTGCACAAGTAGAAAAAGAAGTGGGTGTCATCGACATTCTGGTAAACAACGCCGGTATCATCAAGCGTATCCCGATGTGCGACATGACAGCAGAACAGTTCCGTCAGGTTATTGACGTAGACTTGAACGCTCCGTTCATCGTTTCTAAAGCTGTAATTCCGGGAATGATCAAGAAAGGTCACGGAAAGATTATCAACATTTGCTCTATGATGAGTGAACTGGGACGCGAAACAGTTTCTGCATACGCAGCCGCTAAGGGTGGTCTGAAGATGCTGACTCGCAACATCGCTTCTGAATACGGCGAATACAACATCCAGTGTAACGGTATCGGCCCGGGCTATATCGCTACGCCGCAGACTGCTCCGTTGCGCGAACGTCAGCCGGACGGCTCTCGTCATCCGTTTGATGCATTCATCGTTGCCAAGACTCCGGCTGCCCGCTGGGGAACTCCTGAAGATTTGATGGGTCCTGCCGTATTCCTGGCTTCTGACGCATCAGACTTCGTTAACGGTCATGTATTGTATGTAGACGGCGGTATCTTGGCCTATATCGGCAAGCAGCCCCAATAATCGTCCGGCCGTATAATTTATTAAATAAAGGTGATGGATACAAAAGCTATTTGTGATTCATCACCTTTTTAATTTTCATCTGAAAAACAGGTTTATTATGAAAAAGACTCTTTTTGTGGCAGCCGCTTGCGCTGTCGGTCTGTGCGGATGCAGCGACTCTCAGTCTGTTACGGTAAGCATTACAAATCCGCTCGGCATGAACCGTTCGGGAGAAATGGTGGAAGTGCCTGTTGAACAGGTATTCAAAAAACTGAATCTGCCTGACACGGCACAGGTGGTTGTTTATGACAGCAAGGCACAGGAAGTTCCTTATCAGCTTACTTACGATGACAAGATTATTTTCCCTGTAGCTGTGGATGCCAATGCAACCGTCGACTATACAATCCAGAAAGGCACTCCTTCTATTGTAAATACGCTTGTATACGGACGTCAGTATCCGGAACGTCTGGATGATATCGCCTGGGAAAACGACCGTGCCGCTTACCGCGCCTACGGACCGGCTTTGCAGCGGACAGGAGAAAAGGCGTACGGATACGATGTCTTCACCAAGAGCGTAGAAGAGCTTGTGGTTGAAGACCGATACAAGATGGAACTTGACTCTGCTTCGCGCGCAAAGATTGCAGAACTGAGAAAGGCGGGCAAGAAGGAGGAAGCTCAGAATTTGCAGAACAGCATTTCGTATCACATTGACCACGGCAACGGCATGGACTGCTATGCAGTAGGTCCGACATTGGGCGGAGGCACTTCGGCTTTGC
Source organism: Bacteroides sp. ET225 (assembly GCF_024733745.1). Taxonomy (NCBI): domain Bacteria; kingdom Pseudomonadati; phylum Bacteroidota; class Bacteroidia; order Bacteroidales; family Bacteroidaceae; genus Bacteroides; species Bacteroides sp. ET225. Next base: position 9,059 of record NZ_JANRHN010000033.1, read on the forward strand.
TGGCTGACTCAGCCATCGTTTATCCGTATTGCTACAAGGATTATGAAATCCTTGACAACGGGCCTCTGCGCTTTACGGTGAAGCTGACGTTCAATCCGCTGACCGTAAAGAATGACACGAATGTTGTTGAAACCCGTATCATTCAGCTTGACAAAGGTTCGCAGCTGAACAAAACAACTGTTTCTTACGCCAACTTGAGTCAGCCTGCTCCGGTTGCAGGCGGTCTGGTAATTCATGCAGCCAGTCCGGAAGCATATACTTATAGCGCAGAAGACGGCTACATTGCCTATGCTGATCCGACAACAAACACCAAGGCCGACAACGGCACAGTATATGTAGGTGCTGTATTCCCGGCTCCGCTTGCAGAAGCCAAGGTGCAGCTGTTTGAAAAGCCGGTGGGAGATGCGCTCGGCCATGTGCTTGGCATCACCAACTATGAGCCAAACAGCGACTTTGTATATTACTGGGGATCTGGATGGAGCAAGTATGGGTTTGAAAAGGCTGAAGACTGGAATAATTACCTGAAAACTTATGCGGCTGAAGTGCGCAGTCCGCTGGTTGTTACAGTGAAGGAATAAGGATGGCTGCACTCTAGCCGGAAGACAGGATGCTGAATGGGATTTCGGCGTGCAAACTATAAACGGCGACGTTGCTTTTATAAGCAGCATCGCCGTGTTTGTGTAAGAGCCTGTGGAAGCTTCTTTTCGTTATTCGATTACATCGGTTATTGCATTTCCGATGCATCCGTTCGGCATCTGTATACGGAGAAGCGCACATATCGTTGGAGCGATGTCTGTCATGTGTACGGGACGCATGGTGTTTCCTGGTTGGATATTCCATCCCATAAAGATCAAGGGAATATGCGCGTCATAAGGATTCCATACGCCATGCTGTGTGCCTCCGGTTTCAGAAGGGGAGCCGATTTCATAATATCCCGGCTGCATGATCAGCTGGATATCGCCGCTGCGGAGCCGGTTGTAGCCGTTTATGGCACGTTCGCGCACGATAGCCGGAAGTGTGGCTTCACTCAAGTTTTCCATATCTGCTACATAGGCAAATTCTTTGAAGTTCTTCAAAAAGGAAATGCTAGCGTCTTTGATTTTCTGCAAGTCCAGGCCGGCAGACGCAATCTTTTCTTTATCGAAAAATACCTGGTAGTTCAGGATATTTCTTACTGGTTGGAAATCTGTTTTAAAAGACTTTTGCAGATGGTCGTTGAGGACTTTCTTCGTTTCCGGGCATACCCACCCGTCTGCCGGAATCTGATGTGCTTTCATGAATGTGAAGTTGTGTGCGGCGGCATGGTCTGCCGTAAGGAACAGCAGGTAATTTCCTTTTCCTACCGTTTCGTCCAGGGTCCTGAAAAAGTCGGCCAAATCTTTATCAAGCCTCAGATAGGTGTCTTCGGTTTCAACGGCATACGTTCCGAACTGATGGCCCACATAGTCCGTTGAAGAGAAACTGACGGTGAGCATGTCTGTCGCATTGCCTTGGCCCAGCTTTTCTTCTTTCAGCGCAGCTTTGGCCATTTCCATGGTAAGCGTATTGCCGTAAGGAGTGATGCGGATAACTCCATATCCGGACTTTTTGAACATTTGGGCCGTTTTCATGGGAAGAGTCGGTTTGCCGCTTTTTTCGGAAGGTATTTCAAACGGAGTGTCGTCTGCCGTACTCTCAGCATAAGTTTCAATGGGATACAGCGTGTTCCAGTTTTGTTCCAGCATTTTCTTTGCAAGATCCTGTCTGTTGAATTCATTTACCCATTCAGGCAAGGTTTTCATGTAATAAGAGCTGCTGATGAATTTTCCGGTTGCATCGTCAAACCAGTAGGCTGCATTGGGTGTATGTCCGGCCGGAAGAATAGAGGCCCGGTCTTTCAATGCTACTCCGATAACTTTCGACCTGAAGTTCGTTGCGAGTTTCAGCTCATCTCCTATAGTGGTAACAAGCAGGTTGCGAGGGGACATTTTTCCCGCAGGACTGTCACTTCCTACACCGGTTACTTCTGCATCATCGGTACAGTAAATCTCTTTGCCGTCTTTGTAAAAATTGTTGCCTGCTATCCCGTGAATCGAAGGTACGGATCCTGTATATACGGAAGAGTGTCCGATTGCTGTTACGGTGGGGATATAGTCCAGCATCGTATTGTCGCAACTGAATCCTTCATTCATCAGCCGTTTGAATCCTCCTTCAGTGAAACGCGGATAGAAACGGTAGAGATAGTCCCACCGCATTTGGTCGACTACGATTCCCACCACCAGTTTGGGGCGGCTTACTTCATTTGTTTGGGCTTTCAGTCCTGTTCCTGCACATAAGAAAGCCAGAAAAGCGATAATCAGTTTTTTCATCTTTATTGCATGTAATGTTTTTGTCTGCAAAAAAAAGGCTTTTCTGTTACATGCTTGTTACAATGGCATGTCGGGACTTTTTCTTAGGAAGAAGCCCCGCAACATTGGACACAACGCGAGGATTCGGCCTGGCTCTATTTCTTTATTGGGTGCTGTATCGGATTTGTTCAGCGGAATTCAAGTGCTTTTTTGTTGATTTTTATGTCATATAACATATTTTTTGAATGAAATGTTTGCAGATAACCCAAAAGTCTGTATCTTTGCAATGTGTTTTTCATAGTATTAGATTTTAAGGTTAACAAAGGTTGGAGTACAGCGGTACTCCTTTTTTTATGTCTTGCTGTTTGCTTCTGCTGAAGAACACTTTATGGAATCAATCCATGAGCATGAGGAAAATGGCATATAGGCGCAGATTTTTGCGCAAGAATTTCAAGGCTTCTCCCATATGGCGTTCTACTGTCTTTATTGAGATCTGCAGCTTTTGGGCTATTTCTTGATAGGTGAGCTGGTGTTCGCGGCTCAGGCGGAACACTTCCTGCTGACGAGGGGGGAGCTGTTCTATGATTGAATTTATATATGCATGCAGATCAGCCGCATCTAACTCTTCATCGATATTGTATGACTGTTCCATGGCTTCGATTATGGTTGTCTGATAGAACTGGTGGTTGAATGATTGTCTGGAGCTGTTGAAGATCAGATTGCGGGTGATGATGAAGAGGTATCCGTCTAGACTTCCGCTTTCGTTCAGTTCCTTGCGGTGTTCCCACAATTTGATGAATACTTCTTGAATGATTTCCTCGGCACTATCCGTATCTATATGTATAATCTTGTGAAGTGATTCACTTTGGGCCAATAGCTTTTGTATAGGAAAGAAAATGCTTTCTCATCGCTGTTTTTCAGTCTTTTTATCGCTTCCTGTTCGTCCATTCTTCGGATAGTTATATGCGAATTTAACCTAATAATTTTGTTTAAACAAGAAAAAAATATTTTTTCTCCTTTTTCACTGGGGGGATTTGTTCGGAAAGGTGTATTTATTTATGTAGTTTTCAAGAAGCGGTTGCCGGGAGCATTCCGGCTCTGTAATGTTATGTAATTATGATCTGCTGAAAATGACGATGGACAGACAAAGAGAACTTATAAGAAAGATACTTGCTGGTAAAGCGAGCAAAGAAGATATGGAGGAAATGGCTGATTTTCCATTGATGATGCGTTGCATGAAGAAGCAATGGAATGCGGGGAGTTCTGTGTCACCGGACGCGGAGATGGAAGAAAGAATCTGGAAAAAGATAGAAACAGAATGCTTATGCGGCAGAAACAGACATCGTGTTCTGAGATGGAACTGGTGGATGGCTGCAGCCTGCATCGTCGCGATGGTGGCGGTGGGATGGTGGTATGGAAACAGTCATTGGGAAATATCCTCACAGCGTATTGAGTCAGTGGCTGTTTCAGACCGGATGTTGGTTTTGCCTGACAGTTCGGAAGTATGGCTGAAGGCTGGAAGCAGGTTGTCCTATAATGAAGATTTTTCGGATGACCGGTGTGTCTGGCTTGAAGGAGAGGCTGTATTTGATGTGAGGAAACAGGAAGAGAACAATACGTTCAAAGTTTTTCTGGGCAATGATTTTATAGAGGTGAAAGGAATGGCATTTCGGGTGGTGAATCTGGAAAGATCTCACCTTGAGATAGATCTTTTTCATGGAAAAATAGACTTTAACATAGGTGCTTCGGGCAGAAAAGTGCCGATGAAACCTCATCAAAGTCTTTGCTATATGCCTGATGGCGAGAATGTGATACTTGCAGAGATGGAGCCGATAGACTGGGTTGACGGACATTTTTGTTTTAAGAACATGAAAACTGACGTGCTGTTGAGGGCTGTAGAACGGATTTACCGTCAGCGTATCGTTCTGAGGGATGCGGTAGGAGAAGGTGAATACTTCAATGGCCGTATCCGCATTGATGAAACACTGTCTGAAGCGCTGGACAAAATCTGCTTCAGTCTTGGTGCGCATTACCGGAGGATGGATGACGGGAGCTATTTGCTTTACAGATAGTTGCAGAGTGATAAGCGATATGCCGGAAACCAAATAATTAATAATATATAAGAATTGATGTTTTTATTATGAATCATCCTGAGTTAATCAAAGTAAAGTCTAACAACAAACAAAGAAAAGCATGAAGAATCTTTCTGATTATCTGAAAGCATCTCTCTGTACAACCGCCTTTTCCACAGCGCTTCTCGCACCTATCGGTGCGCAGGCCAATGATAACTCTGTTGTTGTCAGAGGTACAGGCATGTCTGTGGCAAAAGCTATCGAACAGATTGAGAAAAGTACAGACTACACTTTTTTCTACAAAGAAAGTGATCTTAGTTCTATTTCTTCGAATGATATTGACCTTAACGGCAATATCTATGAAGTGTTGGCGGCCATGTTTGATGGAAATGGCATCGATTATGTAGTAAAAGGCAATGAAATCATTTTGAGGCGAACTCCAGAGGAGAAGTCAAATGCTTCTATGCAGCAGGCGGGCGAACAAATCACCGTAAACGGTGTAGTGACCGACAATATGGGTCCTGTGATAGGTGCAACAGTGGCTGTAAAGGATAATGCATCCCTTGGAACGATAACTGACCTTGACGGGAGGTTCAGTCTTTCTGTGCCGAAAGGATCGACATTGGTCATTTCTTTCATAGGCTTTACAACACAAGAAGTGAAAGTGACGGGCACTTCTGTCCGGGTGAAGTTGGTTGAGGACAGCAAGACGCTGGATGAGGTGGTAGTGGTAGGTTTCGGAACGCAGAAAAAAGCTAACTTGACCGGTTCGCTTACTACAGTTGATATGGAAGAATTGACAGCCAACCGTCCGTTGTCTACGGTGTCTGATGCTTTGCAGGGAGCAGTTCCTGGTCTGGTCGTAAGTTCAGGAGGCAATGCAGCCGGTACAAGCAAGTCCTTTCAGTTGCGTGGGGCTTATTCTATCGGTATCCAGAATTCAGATGGGTCGTATGGCAATACGGTAGCTCCTTTGGTGTTGATTGACAATGTGGAGGGAAGCATGGACTTTCTTAATCCTGAAGACATTGAAACTATAACCGTATTGAAGGACGCCGCTTCTACTGCCATTTATGGTGCGCGTGCAGCCGGTGGTGTCATTCTGATTACTACCAAACGTCCTAAAGGAGAAACGAAATTCACACTGAACTACAATAACAATTTTGCTTTCGGGAAGGCGATGAATTTGCCCAGGCAGGCTCCGTTGATGGACTATCTGAATGCTTATCAGGATGCCGGGTTTGGTGATGCCTATTGGGCCTTCGGTTCGCCAAGCGTGAGTCTGTGGAAAGAATATCTGACTCAGTATCGCCAGGATCCTTCCGCTTTCAATATTCAGGGGGACGGTATGTACCGTGATGATGCCGGAAACATTTACTACTTGCATGAGCACGATTTGTATAAGGCATTTATGGAAACCAGTTTCCAGCAAACCCATAATGTTTCCGCTTCGGGAGGTACGGACAAATTGCGTTACCGTTTGTCGGGAAGTTATCTGAGCAGTGACGGTGTGCTGAAGACAGACAAGGACTCATATACGCGTTTGAATTTCAGTTCATTCATTTCGGCCGATGTGACGAAATGGTTTACGCAGGAGGCTACTGTAAGTTACAATAAAAACAAGACTTCCTCACCGCAGGGAAATCTCTATAACACGGGACTTATTTCATATCATCCGGAAGGAGATATGCCTGCTGAACTGAGCGGTTTTGAAACGGATGTGCCTTTTAATACTCCGCTGAACATGTTGCTTAACTCCAATGCGACCAAACGCAGTTATGATAACCCGCGTATTTTCTTGAAATCTATCTTGAAGCCGTTCAAGGGTTTTGAAGCAGTCTTTGAATATACTTTCGACAAGAGGGCTTATAATTACTATTATTATACGGGCAAATGGCAGATGACCGACATACAGGGGGCTGACAAGTATAACGTCACTAACGATTATTTGCAGGAAGAGAAAATGTATCGTGACTACAATGCTTTCAACATCTATGGCACGTACAGTTTTGATATTGCCAAGGATCATCACTTCAAGCTGATGGCGGGCTTTAATCAGGAATTTATCCATCAGGAAAATTTGTATGCCATTTCTTATGACCAGACAGTCATTGAAGTTCCGGCTTTGGGATCAGGTACAGGCACGCTGCAGGCCACCGACGGTTATGATGAAACTGCTGTGCGTGGAGGCTTCTTCCGGGTGAACTATAATTATATGGACAAATACTTGCTGGAAGTGAACGGTCGTTATGATGGCTCATCCAAATTTCCGAAGACCAATCGTTTTGGCTTTTTCCCTTCGGTGTCTGCCGGTTGGAATGTGGCGCAGGAAAAGTTCATGGAAGGAACTCGTCATTGGCTTGATATGTTCAAGATTCGTGGGTCTTATGGTGTGATCGGCAATCAGAATGTTGCTAATTATTCGTTTTATCCGACGATGAGCGTAAGCAATACGTATAATGGATGGGTTGTCAACGGAGATCGTGTGACGGCTATCACCGGCCTGCCAGCTCTGGTAAGTAATAGTTTCACATGGGAAAAGGTTGCGACAGGCGATATAGGATTTGACCTGAATCTGTTTAATAACCGTTTTACCGCCACTTTCGACTGGTATCAGAAAAATACTACGGGCATGCTTGCTCCGGGTATGCAGCTTCCGGCGGTGGTCGGTGCTTCGGCTCCGATGCAGAATACGGCTGACATGCGTACGCGTGGTTGGGAACTGGCCATGAATTGGCGTGACCGTATTGGCGACTGGGGATATCGTATCGGATTTAATCTGTCCGACAGCAAGTCGGTCATTACAAAATATGACGACAATGCAGCTACCAAATTGCTGAGCGACTATTATCCGGGCATGGAGCTGGGAGAAATCTGGGGATATGAAGTGGAAGGTTTCTATACCGTTGATGATTTTGATGATCCGGCTGCGGGGACTCTGAAAGAGGGGATTACGTCCGTAGAAGGTGTGACTGTAAAGCCCGGTGATCTGAAGCTGCGTAATCTGCGGGACGATGAAGGCAGCACGAACATGATTGATACGGGTGAAAATACGCTTGATAACCCGGGTGACCGTAAGCGTATCGGAAACAACTTGCCTCGTTACCTTTATGGCATTACGCTGGGTGCCAATTATAAAGGATTTGATTTGAACATAGTGATGCAGGGCACTGGCAAACGTGACTACTGGATTGCCAACAGCCTGACATTCCCTATGTATATCTATTCTGCCAACGATATGAAGTATCAGCCGCTATACGAGGGTTTGAGCGACTATTGGAAACCGGTGGATCTGGCCGGAGGCGACTATACGGCCGCCAATCCTGATGCCAAGTTTCCGCGTATTTATGGCGGTTATGAGAACAGCGGATACAATTACGGCCGCTATACGGACCGTTATCTGTCTGATGCTTCTTATTTCCGCATCAAGAATATTACATTGTCATACACCGTACCTCGTCAATGGATTTCCAAACTGGCGTTGGAACAGTTGCGTGCTTTCATCAGTATAGAGAATGTGGCAACCTTCGATCACCTGCCGTCGGGCATCGATCCGGAAACGTTGGGCTGGAGCTATCCTGCTTTCCGTACCGTTTCATTCGGAATAAACTTTACCTTATAATGAAAAACTAATTCGGAACAAACATGAGAAAAAATATTTGTTATTCCATCATATTATCGCTTGGCTTGAGTCTGACTGCATGTAACGACGGCTTTTTGGACAGAGCACCGATAACCAGTCTGACTGAAGAGAATGCTTTTCAGTCGTATGAGAACTTCCAGGCATTTGCCTGGCCGCTCTATGAAATGTTCAACAACACCATGTTTGGTACAGCCATTAATGGTACGGGGCAAGGTTCTTGTTATAGTGCGGATATGAATGCAGGTTGGATGTACAGCCGTGGTATGCACCTGAACGGTAACAATTATGCTTTTGGCCGTATAACCAGTGTGGCTTCCGGTAACGGCTGGAATTTCAGTGGGGGACTGCGTCGTGCCAACATTTTGTTGTCACATGTTGACAGTTCTAACATGACTGACGAGGAAAAGAATCATTGGCGTGCTGTAGGTTATTTCTTCCATTCATTTTGGTATATGGAACTGATTGACCGCTTCGGTGACGTGCCTTGGGTTGAATCTCCGTTGAGTGACGAATCGGAAGAGCGGTTTGCCGCTCGTGAAGACCGTAAGACGGTAGCTGACCGCGTGTTGGAACGTTTGAAATGGGCTGAAAAAAACATCGGTAACTTTTCGGGCAAGGATGGCGAGAATGCCATTGATGAAGACTGTGTGCAGGCATTGATTTCACGCTTTACTCTGCGTGAGGCCACTTGGCGGAAATACCATGAGTTGGGCGACTATGAGTCTTATCTGGAAGAATGCGTGCGCGTTTCTGAATTGTTGATGAAGAAGTACCCCACTTTGTATAATGGTACGGAGTCCTCCCCAGGTACAGGTTATAATGAAATATGGACTACAGAAGACTTGCAAGGTGTGCCGGGCGTGATACTTTTCTATCAGTTTGCCGATGCTCCGCAGAAATATCACAATTTCAGTGCATTGGAGCATATGGATTCCGGTAATGCTGAAATGACTCAAGATATGGTAGACTTGTATCTCTGTACAGACGGAAAGCCTATTGCTACTTCTGGAGTGTATGAAGGAGACAAGACACCTTACAGCACCTTCCGTAACCGGGATCCGCGTCTGTATTATGTGGTGATGCCGCCTTATAAAGTGACTGCAAAAACGCCCACGGAAGAAGATCCGCGTACATGGGAATATACTGGAAATGCTGAAGACCGATATTATATCGATTTGCTGGGAGCGAACGAATCATGCAGTAATCCGGGTGTGGGAATGAAGCGTCTGCCTGCGCAGAACTGGACGGCACAGCTTGTGCCTGCCGTACCTAATCTGCTGGATGGTGTAGGTGCAACCGGTTTTGTGCGTGGATATTCCGGTTATTATGTATGGAAAGGATGGAGCAACTGGGAAACCAACATGAATGGTGGAGTGATGCAGAATACGTCCGACAAACCTATCTTCAAGATTGAGGAAGTGTTGCTGAATTATGCGGAAGCGATGTGGGAACTTGGACAGTTTAACCAGGATGTGGCTGACAAGACTATTAATCTGTTGCGCGACCGTGTAGGAGTAGTCCGCATGAATGTTGGTGAAATAAATGAGAGTTTTGATCCTAACCGTGGGCGGTGGTATCCGAAACAACTTCCTGACCGTTGTCCGGTGGCGCAAGGTACACTGCTTGATCCGGTGTTGTGGGAAATTCGTCGCGAACGTATTGTGGAGCTGATGGGCGAAGGTTTCGGATTCTATGACATTCGCCGTTGGCGGATGGCTCCATGGTTCCTGAACCGTCAGCACAGAGGTTTTTATGCTCAGAAAAATATGATCAATTCCAACAGTGCCAACCAATTCTTCTTAAACGAGGAGACCGGACAGCCTGTGGGAATGACAGGGGATATGGATGAAGGCTATATCTATCTGGAGGCGGATCCTATCGCTTCCGGTCAGGGATGGCAAGAACGCTATTATCTCTATCAGGTTCCGACAACAGAAATACTGCTGAATCCGAATCTGACCCAGAATCCTGGATGGGATTGACGGTATGACAGATCAATGTCAGTCCATTTGTCCGTAACTCAGGGATTAGCAGGAGGACGACTTGTATCTTTCAGGCAGTCGGCTTTTCGGATATGCAAACTCGCCACGGTGGGTATTATACAGTTTCTCGGAGTTTTGTTTCATTGAGAAGGCTGTAATTGCCGTGGCGAGTTTCTTAACGCTGTAAGGTCTGCGAAGTTTACATAGAAGGCCTGTCTTCCTTAGCGAAGACAGCGGGCGGACTTATCGGACGAACAGGCTTTTGGAATGCTTGCTCTGGAAGGTAGAGTGCCAAATTAATGCTTGAAATATTTGAAACGTAAATTTCATGCTTTATCTTTGTATTCCTATTATTACTTTAAAATCTTATAAGAAAAATGCAAAACAGAGTCTTTTATGCAGCAATGATGTTGGGAATGGGATGTGTGACTGGCATACAAGCGCAGCAGCGCCCCAATGTCGTGTTTATTCTTGCGGACGACTTGGGTTATGGTGATCTGAGTTGTTACGGGCAAGAGAAATTTGAAACTCCCAACATTGACCGTCTGGCACAGACGGGCATGAGGTTCACCCAATGTTATTCTGGAACAACGGTGAGTGCTCCTTCTCGTTCATGTTTGCTTACAGGCATGCACAGCGGACATACTTACATACGTGGCAATATCGAATTGGAACCGGAAGGTCAGTTCCCGCTGCCTTCCGAGGCTTATACAATATTTGATGCGTTTAAGGAAGCCGGCTACAAGACTGCCGCTTTTGGTAAATGGGGGCTGGGATTCATCGGCAGTACGGGTGATCCAAAGAACCAGGGATGCGATACATTCTATGGTTATAATTGCCAGTTGCTTGCACACAGTTATTATCCCGATCATTTGTGGGACAACGATAAACGGGTGGAGCTGAAGGATAATACACTTGACGTGCAGTATGGAAAAGGCACTTACTCGCAAGATCTTATTCATGGCAAGGCTTTGGAATTCTTGGACAACATGAGTGCGGACGAGCCTTTCTTCATGTGGTATCCCACCATCATTCCGCATGCAGAACTGATTGTGCCTGAGGACAGCATTATTAAAAAGTTTCGTGGAAAATTCCCAGAACGTCCTTTCAAAGGATCCGAGCCTGGAAGTCCATCTTTCCGCAAGGGAGGGTACTGCTCACAATTCTGGCCACATGCCACGTTTGCAGCCATGGTAACCCGTCTTGACGTGTATGTAGGGCAGATTGTGGCGAAGCTCAAAGAAAAGGGATTGTATGACAACACGCTCATTGTCTTTGCCAGTGATAATGGCCCTCATCTTGAAGGGGGAGCTGATCCTGATTTCTTCAACAGCAACGGTATTTATCGCGGCTATAAGCGTGATCTCTATGAAGGTGGCATTCGTGTGCCTCTCATTATGTCATGGCCAGGCAAAATACAGTCTAACACGCAGACTGATTTCATGTGCTCTTTCTGGGACATGATGCCTACTTTCCGTGAAATAATCAGTCCGAAGTCCAAATCCGGAAATCAGGAAGACGGTGTAAGTCTGGTGCCTTTGATTACAGGCAAGAAGGGGCAGAAAGAGCATGAGTACCTCTATTTTGAATTTCAGGAGATGAATGGCCGTCAGGCTGTACGCAAAGGGGACTGGAAACTGGTGCATATGAATATTCGAGGCAAGCATCCTTATTATGAACTTTATAATCTGGCTTCTGATCCGTCTGAACGTCACAATGTCATTGAGGAGTATCCTGAAGTGACACAAGAACTGAAGAGGATTATGCGGGATGCTCATGTGGAAAGTCCTGATTTTCCTTTGCTTGAACCATAAAATTGGAAGCCTGACAACCATTAACTGAGATGTTGTTCTCCGTTCTTTTGGATTCATTTATCATTCAAATTATTTCTTTTTTATGAAAAAAAAACTGATTAACGGCATTCTGCTTTCTACTCTGTTAGTAGGGATGAGCGGAAGTGCTTATGCGGCGGAATCTTCCGATGATCGAAAACCTTATTGGCAGGATATACAAGTGGTGTCGGTCAATAAGGAGTATCCTCGTTCTATGTTTATGACTTATGACAAGCGTGAGGATGCTCTGAGTGGAAAATATGAGAGCAGTCCTTACTATCAGCTGCTGAACGGCACATGGAAATTTTATTTTGTGGACGGTTACAAACAGCTTCCGGACAATATTACCGATGTTGACATAGATATGTCTGGATGGCATGACATCAAAGTGCCTGGAAACTGGGAAGTGCAGGGATTCGGTACGGCTATCTATACGAACCACGGTTATGAATTCAAGCCTCGCAATCCGCAGCCGCCACAGCTGCCTGAAATGAATCCGGTCGGTGTCTATCGCCGTGATATCGAAATTCCGGCAGAATGGATGGACCGTGATATCTTTTTGAATATAGCCGGTGCCAAATCGGGTGTGTATGTGTATGTAAACGGTAAAGAAGTCGGCTACAACGAAGACTCCAAAACGGCGGCTGAATTTTTAATCAATCCTTATGTGAAGCCCGGAAAGAACGTGCTTACGCTTAAGATCTTCCGTTGGAGTACGGGTTCGTATCTGGAGTGTCAGGATATGTGGCGTATGAGCGGTATAGAGCGTGATGTATATATCTATTCGCAGCCTAAGGCTGCAGTGCGCGATTTTCGTCTTAAGTCTACGTTGGACGATACGTATACGAACGGCGTATTTGCTCTGGAGGCCGACCTGCGTAATCATGAAAAGGTGACAGCTAACCTTGCTTTTTCGTATGAATTGATTGACGGTCAGGGAGAAAGAGTTGCTTTCGGTGAAAAAGAGGTCAGTGTCCCGGCTGGAAAACAGGCTACTGTACGTTTTGACGAAGAGCTGCCTCGTGTACAGACCTGGACATCAGAAAGCCCCAATCTTTATCAGATGTTGATGACCGTGAAACAAGGTGGAAGAGTGACAGAAATCATTCCTCATCGTGTGGGGTTCCGACGCATTGAGATCAAAGATTCAGGACTGAAGTCGGAGAGTGGTCTTCCGTATATTCTCATGTATATCAACGGACAGCCTCTCAAACTGAAGGGCACGAACATCCATGAACACAATCCGGCGACCGGACACTACGTGCCGGAAGAGCTTATGCGCAAGGATTTTGAACTGATGAAGCAGAATAATATCAACGCTGTGCGTTTGGCTCATTATCCGCGCGGGCATCGTTTTTATGAACTGTGCGATGAGTATGGACTTTATGTTTATGACGAAGCGAATATTGAAAGCCATGGCATGTATTATGATTTGCGTAAAGGCGGTACTTTAGGCAATAATCCTGAATGGCTGAAGCCCCACATGCACCGTACCATCAACATGTATGAATGCGACAAGAATTACACCTCGGTTGTCATTTGGTCTTTGGGCAATGAGGCGGGAAATGGATATAATTTTTATGAAACTTATTTATGGTTGAAGGAGGCTGACAAGGACTGGATGGCGCGTCCGGTGAATTATGAACGTGCACAATGGGAATGGAATTCGGATATGTATGTTCCTCAGTATCCTGGAGCCAAATGGCTTGAGGCCATTGGAAAGAAAGGCAGTGACCGTCCTGTTATACCTTCGGAGTATTCGCATACCATGGGAAATTCAAGCGGCAATTTCTGGGATCAGTGGAAAGCCATTTATAAGTATCCTAATCTGCAAGGCGGATTCATCTGGGAGTGGGTAGATCATGGCATTGACGCCGTGGATGCAAACGGTCGCCATTATTGGGCCTATGGAGGTGATTACGGAGTGAATACGCCAAGTGACGGCAACTTTGTATGTGACGGAATAATCAATGCAGACCGTACACCTCATCCGGGTATGGCAGAAGTGCTTTATGCGCATCAGAATGTAGGTGTAGAAGCAGTGGATTTGCAGAACGGAAGATTTCGTATACATAATCGTTTCTACTTTACCAATCTGAATAAATACCGGATATCTTATAAGATAAAGGCCAACGGAAAAACATTGAAGAGCGGCAAACTGGCATTGAATATTGCTCCCCAACAGTCTGAGGAAGTGACAATACCTTTGGGAACCTTGAAACCTAAAGAAGGAACTGAATATTTTGTCAACTTTGAAGTTCATACCGTACAGTGTGAACCGGGTATACCCGCAGGACATCGCATTGCGCTGGAGCAGTTCCGTCTTCCTGTTGATCCGCTGCCGGTGAAGCTTGCTGTGAAAGGAAGCAAATTGTCTGTGCAGGATGAAGGGGATGAGCTGATTGCATCATCCGGCAAAGTGACGTTTGTTTTCAATAAGAAGACTGGAGTAGTTGCCTCTTACAAGGTGAATGGCCGTGAGTATTTCAAGGACGGTTTCGGCATGCAGCCTAATTTCTGGCGCGGGCCAACGGACAATGACTATGGCAACGGCGCACCTAAACGTGAGCAGGTATGGAAACAGTCAAGCAAGAACTTCAACGTGGTGGAATCTTCGATAGCAATGGACAATGATGATGCTGTGATAAAGGTTGATTATTTGCTGAAAGCAGGTAATTTGTATCGTATGATGTTCCGTGTTCATCCGTCCGGAGCCGTGAAAGTAGATGCCGTGTTCACTTCTACTGACATGAATCCGGCCGAAACAGAAGTGTCAGAAGCTACGCGCATGGCTACTTTCACTCCAGGCAATGATGCCGCTCGTGCAGCCGCCAGCAAGCTTACCGTTCCGCGTATAGGCGTACGGTTCCGTTTGCCCGCCTCAATGGAGAATGTGACCTATTTCGGTCGCGGGCCTGAAGAAAACTATGTTGACCGGAACAATGGTACACTGGTAGGTGAATACAGTGCTACAGCCAGCGAACTTTATTTCCCTTATGCCCGTCCGCAGGAAAATGGCCATCATACCGATACTCGTTGGCTTTCGCTTGTCGGAAAAGGACAGAAACTGACCGTGCGTGCTGACAGTGTCATTGGCTTTAACGCTTTGCGCAATTCTGTGGAAGACTTTGACTCAGAGGAAATGCGGCAGCATCCTTACCAGTGGAGTAATTTATCACCGGCCGAGGTAGCTAATCATGATGAGGCTGCAGCAAAAGATGTTTTACGCCGTATGACGCATAAGAACGATATCGTTCCGCGTGATTTCGTCGAAGTCTGTATTGACATGAAACAGCAGGGAGTTGCCGGCTACAACAGCTGGGGGGCACGTCCCGAGCCAGGCTATAATTTGCCGGCTAATCGCGAATACCGGTGGGGATTCACTTTGATTCCTTGGTAAGATCTTTTCTGTATTAATGTAAAAGCAATGGCATGCATGAATGAACAGATCTCATTCGGCATGCCATTGCTTTGTATCTCCGGATATTATTCCGCCAGTGTGAAGTCAAGCTGTTTTTTTGCAAGGTTGGCTTTTGCCACTTTGATTCTTATCGGGTCTCCCAGACTGTATTTCTGATGATGACGGCGACCTATCAGACAATAGTTCTTTTCGTCAAACTCATAATAGTCATTGTCGAGGTCGCGGATAGGAATCATGCCTTCGCACTTGTTTTCATTGATTTCTACATAAAGCCCCCATTCGGTCACACCGGAGATGACGCCGTCATATACGTTCCCGATTCGTTCGCCCATGAATTCCACCTGTTTGTATTTGATGGAAGCCCGTTCGGCGCTGGCCGCTGTCTGTTCCATGGCAGAACTGTGTTCGCAGAGGCTTTCGTATTTCTCAGCCTGTGCACTTCGCCCGCCCGCCAAGTAACGGGTGAGCAGGCGGTGTACCATCAGGTCCGGATACCGGCGGATGGGCGATGTGAAATGCGTATAGAAGTCGAATCCCAGTCCGTAGTGTCCGATGTTATAGATTGAATAACGGGCTTTTTGCATGGTACGGATAGAAACTGTTTCGATCAGATTCTCTTCTTTTTTTCCTCTCACTTCGTTTAGCATCCTGTTGAGTGATTTCGATATGTCTGATTTGCTTCCGCTGGTGCGGATTTTATATCCGAAGCGAGCGATGAACTGGTTCAGATCATCAAGCTTGTCCGGATCCGGAAGGTCATGTATACGGTAAGGGAACACTTTCGGTTTTCTGTTCTTTGGAACCTTTCCGATGTGTTCGGCCACGGTACGGTTGGCAAGCAGCATAAATTCCTCAATCAGCTTGTTCGCTTCCTTTGATTCCTTGAAATAAACGCTGACCGGTTTGCCCGTTTCGTCGATTTCAAATCTCACTTCGGTGCGGTCAAAATCAATGGATCCGGCTGCCATGCGTTTTTGGCGCAGAATTTGGGCCAGCTTGTTCAGTTCAAGAATCTCGTCTTTATAGTCGCCTTGTCCTGTTTCTATGATTTGCTGTGCTTCCTCATAGGCGTAACGGCGGTTGGATTTGATGACAGTGTGCCGTATCCGGTAATTCTTTATTTCTGCATTTTCGTTCATGTTGAAGATTACTGAATAAGCCAGTTTCTCTTCATCGGGACGGAGCGAGCAGATGAAGTTGCACAGACGCTCGGGCAGCATGGGCACGGTGCGGTCTACCAGATAGACTGATGTGGCGCGTTTTACAGCTTCTTTATCGATGCTGCTGCCCTCTTTTACATAGTGTGACACGTCAGCTATATGTACACCCACTTCCCATAGTCCCGGCTGGAGTTGCCGGATGGAGAGCGCATCGTCAAAGTCTTTTGCGTCTTTCGGGTCAATCGTAAAAGTTACGACATTGCGGAAGTCTTCGCGCTCTGCATAATCTTCCGGAGTAATCTCTGCCGGAATTTTTTCTGCCGCGGCCTCTACAGCCTGCGGATACGAATAAGGCAGCCCGTATTCAGCGAGGATTGCGTGCATTTCTGTTGTGTTTTCCCCCGCCTTTCCCAAAATGTCAATTACCTGTCCGTAGGGATTCTTTGCATCGTCGGGCCATTCCGTGATTTTTACAATTGCTTTGTCGCCGTTCTTTCCCCCTTTCAGCTTTTCTTTCGGTATGAAAATGTCGTTGGCAAGTGTACTCGATTCGGTCAGCAGGAACGCATAGCTTTTCGATACTTTCAGCGTACCGACAAAGTTCTCGTTGGCATGTTCCAGTATTTCGATGACCTGTCCTTCGGGAGTCCGTTTCTTTCTCTTTGCGCTTAACGCCACTTTTACCTTGTCGTTGTTCATCGCATGGGCTGAGTTTCGTTCGGCAATAAATATCGGTTCCCCTCCATCGTCGGGGATGAACGAATTCTTGCCGTTGCTTTTCCGCTGAAACGTTCCCGTAAGAATCTGTCCCTTGTCGTTGATCTTGAAACGTCCCTTTTCGGGTTCGACAAGGAAATTGTCTTCCAGCATCTCCTTGATAATGTCGGTACACAGCATTTTCAGCGGATGTGTAGTAAGCTTTAACCCCTGAAACAGTTGTTTGGCGCCTACCGTCGCTTCCGGTTTGTTGCGGAAATAGCCGATAATCAGTTCGGCCAGTTCTTTCTTTTTCATATGTTTTCCGCCTTTCTTTTCTTTTTTCTTTTTAGCCATGTTGCCTTTAGTTTAAGTGATATTACAAAGTAAGTAAAATTAATGGAATTAAAGGCCGATTCCTGTTATATTTTCTGTTAAGATGCTGAAAAACCATTATCTTTGCCAGACATTTTTATGCAATATTATGAGTGAAGTAGAAATATCTGTCCGTGAACGGGAAATCTATAAAGTTACGTTGGCGGGCAGTTTGGTCAATATTATCTTGGTCATATTCAAGTTTGCCGCGGGAGTCTTGGGCAGAAGCTCGGCGATGATTGCAGATGCCGTACATTCTTTGTCCGATTTGGTTACAGATGTCATAGTCATTGTTTTTGTGCGCATTTCGAGCAAACCGGAAGATAAGGGACACGATTATGGTCACGGCAAATACGAAACAATGGCCACTCTTCTTATAGGGGTAGCATTGTTGGTTGTCGGCATCGGGATCTGCTGGAACGGCATGGAAAAGATCATATGGTTTCTGCATGGCGGAAGCCTGGAGTCGCCCGGATGGATTGCCTTTGTAGCCGCTGTACTTTCTGTCTTGTCAAAAGAAGTTCTTTTTCATTATACCCGTATTGTGGGGAGGCGTTACAACAGTCCGGCTGTGGTGGCCAATGCGTGGCACCATCGGAGTGATGCTTTTTCCTCTATAGGTACTGCTGTCGGCATTGGAGGCGCTATATTGTTGGGTGAGAACTGGCGGGTGCTTGATCCGCTGGCGGCTGTCATTGTCAGTTTCTTCATCATTCAGGTAGCCGTCAAGCAATTGAAGGAATGTATTGACGAACTGCTTGAGCGGTCGCTTCCTGATGACATAGAACAGGATATTACCCGCATTGTTCTCTCTTTCGAGGGTGTTTCACAGCCTCATCATCTGCGTACCCGCCGTATCGGAAGTCATTATGCCATTGACATTCATGTGCGGATGGATGGCAATATCTCATTACGTGAAGCGCATGACAAAGCGACTGCGATTGAAATGAAACTGAAGGAGGCCTACGGAAAAGGTACATATATCAACATCCATGTAGAACCTAAAAAAGTAAGTAATGAGTAAAACGATATTGGTGACCGGAGCCAGCGGATTCATCGGCAGCTTTTTGGTAGAAGGAGCTTTGGAACGGAACATGCAGGTTTGGGCTGGAGTGCGCAAGACCAGCAGCCGGAAGTATTTGCAGGACAGCCGTATCCAGTTTGCCGAGCTGGATTTTATGGATTCCGACAACTTGCAGGCTAAGCTCGCCGTTCATAAAAAGTCACACGGAGGATGGGACTGCATCATTCATTGTGCCGGAGTGACGAAGTGCCTTGACAAACGCGACTTTGAGATAGGCAACTACTGGGCCACGCGCAATTTTATCGAAACATTGCAGCGGTTGGATATGGTTCCTGAACGATTTGTCTATATCAGTTCGCTGAGTGTTTTCGGACCGGTGCATGAGCGCGATTATATGGAAATCTGTGACAGCGATGCTCCGTGTCCCGATACGGCCTACGGGAGAAGCAAACTTCGTACGGAAGAATATTTGCGTTCTCTTGCAGGTTTTCCTTATGTAATATTCCGTCCTACTGGGGTTTATGGTCCCAGGGAAACGGACTATTATCTTATGGCAGAATCGATCAAGAAGCATCTTGACTTTGCGGCGGGTTTCAGACGTCAGGATATTACCTTTGTTTATGTGAAAGATCTGGTGCAGGCTATTTATCTGGCCTTGGAGAAACAGGTGGTATGCCGTTCTTATTTTGTGAGTGACGGTGAGGTATACAGCAGCCGTACTTTTTCTGACTTGATCTGGAATGAACTGGGCAGGCCGTGGATGCTGCGTTTTGTCTGTCCCATCGGATTGCTGAAAGTTATTTCGTTTATATCGGAGAATATAGGGAAGCTCATGCACAAGCCGACCACCTTGAACAATGACAAATATAGAATCATGAAGCAGCGTAACTGGCGGTGCGACATAACTCCTTTAAGAGAAGAACTGGGATATGTTCCGCAATATCCGTTAGCGGAAGGTGTAAAAGAAACGATTGCTTGGTATAAGGAAGAAGGATGGCTGTAGAGTTAAGACTGTTTGATCGGATAGAAAGCGGCAAGTCCCTGTTTGCTGTTGAGCGTATTAGTCTGATGTACAATGCGCTGACTTCGGTTCTGATATTCATCCTGTATCCAGAGATGGATCATCCGGGAACGATGCTGCTTGAACGGCTTGGCATTGTTCTTCTGACTTTTCTGCTGATTGGGCTGTATCAGTCGTTTCCTTGCCGGATGACAGCTTTCGTGCGGATGGTTGTGCAAATGTCTTTGCTTGCCTACTGGTATCCCGATACATACGAGTTTAATCGTATCTTTTCGAACTTAGATCACGTTTTTGCTGCGGCCGAACAGGCTGTTTTCCATTGTCAGCCGGCAGTTGAGTTCAGCGAGCACTGTCCTTCCGAATGGTTCAGCGAACCTTTTAATATGGGATATTTTTTCTATTATCCCATGATGCTGATAGTTACCGTGTGGTATTTCGTGTTCCGGTTCAAGTGGTTCGAGAAGATTTGCTTTGTGCTGGTCGTTTCTTTTTTTATTTATTATCTGTTTTATATATTTGTGCCGGTAGCCGGTCCTCAGTTCTATTTCCCGGTCATCGGAATGGATAATGTAAGCTCCGGGATTTTTCCCCCTATCGGTGATTATTTCAACCATCATGCTTTTTTGCTTCCCGGTCCGGGCTACGAACACGGTTTTTTCTATAATCTGGTTGAGGCCTCCCAGCAGGTAGGAGAGCGTCCCACTGCGGCTTTTCCGAGTTCGCATGTTGCTATTTCCACCATTGTGATGATTATGGCATGGCGAGTCAGCCATAAGCTGGCTTATTGTCTGCTTCCGTTCTATCTGCTGTTGTGCTGTGCTACCGTGTATATTCAGGCGCATTATCTGATTGATTCCATCGTTGGTTTTGTGTCCTCGTTCTTTGTGTATGTGCTTGCAACGAAGATGTATAACCGTTGGTTTGCTTCACGGGCATTTGTAACAAAATAGAAAATCCCGTTCATCCGGTATTCTTTCGCAGATGAACGGGACTTATTTTCTCAAACGGCGTTCAATAGATATTTGAAGGAAATCCTAATCCTTGTCAATATAAACGGCAGGCTTCCCGCACCATTGTCCTTCGGGCATGTTGAGGGAATAGATCTTTCCGTTCCATGTCACGTCTATTTTCTTGCAGTTCTGGTCCATCAGTGCGTCGGTCACGGCGATTCTTGAACCGGATGCTGTCTGTTCAATGAGGACGGTACACGGTGCCGAAACGGCCAATGTCATTCCGTTGCTCTTCAGGCTTGTCCGTTTGTCGTAGAATACGGCTCCGACGACCTTTCCGTCCGAAGATTTGACCGCTTGTATCAGGGTGTCGTTGCGGAGCACTTCAAACGGGTACTCCTTTTGAGGTGTTCCTTCGCCTGCATATACTACATAGCCGTATGTGCCATTGGCGGGACTCTGTCCGTGGTCTATCCACATGCGGAAGATGTCCACTTCCGAAGGCAGGTTCTTCTTCCCTTTGTTCGCTAGGTTTCGTTTCAGCCAGTCTGTTTTCTTTGTTTCGCAAACATAATGAGTTTTTCCGGCATATTCAGGAAATACAGAATAGGCAAATTTGCCGTTTTGCACAATCCACTTGATGCCGTTGCCTTTATATTCATATACTTGGCCTGTTTTTTCGGTCTGTTCGATTGTGGTGCGGATGTTTCCATCCATTTCGGGGTGCAGATTGGTTATGCCGGCTCCCAAGGCTATCATGTAATCTCCAAGCATGAAATACGACTTGTATGCCTTCACGCCGTAGAGCATTGCGTTTTTTCCCTGATTGTCCCCTCGGTCGTTCACTCCGTCCTTATCTGATGCGTTCATCTTCTCGAAGATATATCCCGCTACGGCATTCTCTTCTCCGAATGTGGATGCCGCCGCAAAATTATGTTTGCTGCAATAGCCTCTCCAGTTTGTTACGGGAACCAGTTTGTCCATTCCCTCACGTGCCGTTACTCCCGGGAAAGCGGTCACGTCGAATGCTCCCAAAGCCTTGCGGTATTCGTTTCCGCTCTTTTGGAACAGAGTTGCACCGTCGGTCGTGTAGAAATTGTAGGAGTCAGCGAATTCTGTTGCACTTTCCAGTCCGTCACATCGTACCGAAGCCATGTTGACAATGATGTGGTACCGGTCGTTCTTTTTGATGAGGTCATCGTTGTTGAAGAACCAGCGTGTGCCGTTGTACTCATCGTATGCTTTCATGTCAACCTTTTTGTTCATGCATTCTGCATACAGTTGTTTCATTTCCTGCAACTCTTCCGGTTTGAAAGAATCCGCCCAGTTCTCTATCAGCTGTTTCAGCATCACGTTATAGCGGATATTCGATGCGTCCGGTCGGTAGTCCATTGAACTGCGGTCCAGACAGGGCAGGCTATATCCTTTGTAGTAGTAATAGTTGGCGCCCCGGAAGTAGTTCATCAACGCTTCCACATTCTCTCTTGTCAGCTTTTTTTCCCACGGAGAACCTTTGAACATGCTCAGCATGTTGAGTGCATTCAGCGTTCCGTCGATGGGGTAGCCCCATATCAGGCATTGCATGCCATGTCCCCATCCTGCTCCGTCCGCAGTGAATCCTTCGCTCCAGAAAGATTCGTAGTTTGTGTTTTGCGAAGTCATGCTGATCGCTTTCTGGCAGACCTCCGCCAATAGGTCGATCATCGGGATGGACTGAAGCACGAATGCGGTGGAAAACAAGGGGCGGTATCCCACTGCATTTCCTCCCACCCACCATACATGATGGCGGAAGCGTTCTAATTGGACCACATTCTTGTCCGTTTCGTCGTTTCTGAAAGGTTGTGTCCAGGCTTGCAGGGAAAGCACTTTCAGCATGTCGCATACGGCAGAAAGCTGGGTATCCTTGGCGCGGCCCTGCTCCACGTCGTCCATCTGTTTCAACATGCAGAAGTAGATGTTTGCGGCTGCTGTCGGAATAGCAAAGCAAGACGAATGAAAGCGATTCCATTTGTTCGGGCGTGCAACTTCCATGTCGCCGTAATGGAGAATCGCTTTCTGGCATTTGTCCCAGATGTCCGCATTGCGGTTGATGTCCAGTTTGCCGCACCTGAAGGCCTCCGATATGCTCAGCACACGCTCCAGCGCTTCAACGATGACCGCTCCGGAGTTGGCTTCGTTTCCGTCTTTCGATATTCCCACTTCCTTGTCGTTCAGGTCCGAAAAGGTGCCGTCGGCATTCAGCAGATTCAGGTTCTTCTCCCATACGTTCAGCAATCCTTTTGTTTTTCTGTAACCGTGTTCCGCCAGATAATTCCGGTAAGAAAGGACTGCCTCCCTTTTTTCCGGGTCCGTCATTTTCTTTGCTTCTTCCGTATACCGGTGATAATTGTCAAAGGCAATCTGCCGTTCCGTTGTCTGTGCAAATGCCACGTGTGAGAATGCTGTAATTCCTATCAGCAATCCCCACTTTTGTAAGTTGAGTTTCATAATTATTTAGATAAAGATGTTCTTTTTGAAAGCTAATCCATTCAATCTTTAAAGTTGCAGAAGATTAATCCGTATGACTTGTCACAAATATATCATAAGAATTTGTATGATGAGTTGGTTCCAAATACAAAATTGCTGTATTAAATATAATAACAAGCATTCCATTTGGATGCATGTACATATACTGTATATCGTTTGTACGTTAAGTGTATGTTTGTGGCTTTTTATAATTGTTTGCATCTGTGAGGCATTCTTGTTTAAGGATGAAATGTTATTTTTGCAGCGTTTAGTTAACCAATTGGGATAAAGCATCTGAAACGACATCTTTGTGGGGTAGGTCTGTTGTCTTTATATGGTAAAGAGAGATGATAGGAATGATGTGCAATAATCAGATAAAAACATTAATTTTGTTACATATTAAAAACGAGTTTATTATGAAAACACACAATCTTATTTTGTTTGTGCTTCTCGCATTGTGGGTGGCATCCGTGCGTGCCCAAAAGCTGGAAAACCTGCCGGCTCTGAAACAGCACTCCCAAAACGAATTGTTCCATCGGCTGGCGAAGGCTCCCCGTGCTCCGGCTTTCGAATGCGAAGGGTACTGGGTTTGGGGAAGTTCTGTCGTGAAGGGAGAAGACGGGAAGTATCACATGTTTGTTTCCCGCTTCCCGAAATCGCTCCCTTTCCATCCGGGATGGATGGTGGCGTCTGAAATTGTTCATGCGGTATCGGATGTTCCCGAAGGACCCTACAAGTTCAGCGATGTGGCGCTTCCGGCCCGCGGCGCGGAATATTGGGACGGACGTTCGACGCATAACCCTCGCATTCTGAAGCATAAGGGCAAATATTATCTGATTTATATGGGATCTACCCATCCCTTTGCAGACCCCACTTATGATGAACTGACTTTAAGCAGTCCGTGGTGTATTGTAGGACGGTCTAACAAACGGATTGGACTGGCGGTTGCCGACTCGCCATACGGCCCGTGGAAACGCTTTGACGAGCCGATTCTGAAGGCCAAACCCGGCACCTTCTACAGCTATCTCACTTCCAACCCTTCTCCGGTGATTCAGGAAGACGGTTCGGTGCTGATGATTTTCAAGGGAAGGGCTCATACCGCGAACGGCAAGTATTCGGACATGGCTTTGGGCGTTGCCTATGCTCCCGCTATCGAAGGACCGTATACTGTGCTGAACAACGGCAAGCCCATCTTTCAGGTAAACGGTCAGGGAGAAGCCGAGGATCCGTTTCTGTGGAAAGATTCCAGAGGCTATCATGTCATTTTCAAGGATCATGTGGCCAAATTTACGGGAGAAAGGGGAGGGGGCGTAATGGCCCACTCCGACGATGGCATCCATTGGACCGTAGACAAAGACCCCAAAGCCTATTCGCGCACCGTGGAATGGGAAGACGGGAAAGTGGAAATGCAGGGTCAGCTGGAGCGTCCGTTCCTCCTTTTTGAAGACGGAAAGGCTACTCATGCCTTTTTTGCGACCATGGATGGTCCGGGCGGATTTGAAAACGCATCCAAGTCATGGAACATGGTGATACCTTTGAAGTAGCTTTTTATATGAGATGAGCCGTCATCCCGGTTAACTTGAGCCGTCATTTTCTCCGGTTTGACAGGGCAGAATCTTGGGGGGAAGCGGACAAAACAAAAGAAAGAAATCGTATGGGACAGAAAAAGAAAGAAATTATAAGAGCCGGCTATCTTGCCTTTCTGACATTTGTCTGTATGCTGAATGCGGCAAGTCTTTTTGCCCGGTCTGGAAATGAAATGCGTTGGGAACAGGTAGAGCCGGGAGTATGGAAGGGCACGTTCGGGACACCGGAGGACTATTCTTTGCTGGAAGCCTCGGGAGCCGAACCGCTGGAAGAAGGATTCTTGAGCCTGCCGGATGTGGAGATTCCCGCCTTGCACGCGGATATCACCGCTACGGTTCAGGACGGGAAAACGTATCTTTCCATTCCGCTGGAGAAAAAGGAGCAGATTTACGGGCTGGGACTTAACTTCCAGAGTGTCTTCCAGCGCGGGAAGGTGCTGAACCTGCACGTGGACCATTACGGAGGAAGGGATGACGGACGTACGCACGCTCCGGTTCCGTTTTATGTATCCAGCCGGGGGTATGGCATTCTTGTCAATTCCGCACGTTATCTGACCGTCTATGCAGGGAGCGGAATCCGGAAAGACAGCCCTCATGCAGAGAAGGCGAAGGACCGTAATACCGACAAGTCATGGACGGCCCAGCCTTATTCGGATGCCGTTTCCATTCTGATTCCGGCCGAAGGTGTCGAGGTCTATCTGTTTGCCGGTCCTGCTCCGTTGGATGTGGTCAGGCGCTATAACCTGTTGTGCGGCGGAGGGGTTCTGCCTCCCCGCTGGGGATTGGGCTTTACCCAACGCACTCCCACTCTTTATACCTCCGCGCAAGTAGAGAAAGAGGTGGATGATTTTGAGCGTTACGGCTATCCGCTCGACTTTATCGGTCTGGAACCGGGATTTGGCCCCGAGGGTATCGCTGCTTCAAGGGGCAAAGAGCAGAATCTGGAAGAAAATCCTTATCTGGAAACCGTCGCGAAAGAAATCAGGGATCAGTATATGGCAGGCGAATATTTGCTTGTGGCGCCCATGTTTGTCGGAGAAACCAGCCGCAAGGTGGTTTTGCCGGAGGGAAACTGGTATGATTTTTATACCGGCGATTATGTTGGCAACGGAGAAACAATTACGGTTTCCCCGGGGTTGGAGCGCATCCCTGTCTTCGTCAAGGACGGAGGCATTATACCGATGATGGAAGCGGTGCTCCATGCTCCCCGAAGCGGTCAGAAGGTTAATCTGGAGATACGTCATTACGGAAAATCGGACGGAGCCTGCCGGCTGTATGATGATGACGGGGAAACTTATGACTATGAAAAGGGAGTCTGCTCATGGAGAAATATAAAGGTGAAAAGGCAAAAGAACAGAAAACTGAAAGGAAGCATCTCAAAGAGTGAATCCGGAAAGCCGGATTCGGTCAATAAGGTTACTTGGGTCTTTATGACCGAGGGAAATGAATCCTCTGAACTGTAGAAATTATGAAGAGAATTATTTGCATGTCCGGCATCTTCTTCCTGCTGTTGTCCGGTTGCATTCACGGAGAACCGGCAGGTCTGTCAAAGTATGTGAATCCGTTTATCGGGGCGAGTACCAGCACGAAACTGGCGGGAACATATCATGGTCTGGGAAAAACTTTTCCCGGAGCAGCATATCCCTTCGGCATGGTTCAGGTCAGTCCGCAGACAGTAACGGGCGGTGATAACGGTTCCGGTTACAGCGACGAGCACCGTACCATAGAAGGCTTTGCCTTCACTCAGATGAGTGGGGTAGGCTGGTATGGAGATTTGGGAAATTTCATGACCATGCCGACCTCCGGCAAGCTTCGGCTGATTGCGGGAAAAGAAGACGGGACCATGGCGGGATACCGTTCTGCATATGACAAAGCTTCGGAACAGGCTTCTGCCGGATATTATTGTACGACCTTGACAGATTATGGCATTAAAGTGGAAGCCACGGCTTCTGCTCATTGCGGTGTGCTCCGCTTCACTTATCCTGCGCATACGCACTCCCGCATTCAGATTGACCTGGCGCGCCGTGTGGGCGGGACTTCTACACTCCAATACATAAAGGTGAAAGACGAGCATACTGTCTGCGGCTGGATGAAATGTCCGCCGGAAGGGGGAGGCTGGGGAAACGGCAGCGGAAATGCTGACTATACGGTTTATTTCTATGCGGTTTTCAGCAAGCCTTTGGATGATTATGGCTTCTGGAGTGCTGACATTCCGGACACATGGCAGCGGAAAAGACAGGATGTGACCAGTGATGCGTATCAGCAAAGAATATCCCAGGCTCCCGTCATCAGGGATGCCCGTGAGATAAAAGGAAAGCACCTCGGGTTCTTTACGGAGTTTGCCACCCGTAATGATGAGGCTGTTACCATGAAAGTGGGAATTTCCTTCGTTGACATGCAGGGGGCTGAAAACAACTACAGGCAGGAGATTTCTGCAAAAGACTTTGACTCTGTGAGGCAGGAAGCTGAAGAAAGCTGGAACCGCGAATTGTCGCGCATCAGAATAAAGGGCGGTGGCCGGGATGAAAAAACGGTCTTCTATACGGCACTCTATCATACGATGATCGATCCTCGTATTGTCAGTGATGTTGACGGAAGGTATGCTGGCGCTGACGGCAGGGTTCATCGGGATACAAGTTTCACGAAGCGGACAATTTTCAGCGGATGGGATGTATTCCGCAGCCAGTTCCCCTTGCAGACCGTGATTAACCCCAGGATGGTGGATGACGAAATCAACTCATTGGTGTCGGTGGCTGAGCAAAGCGGCAGGGCGTATTATCCGCGTTGGGAACTTCTGAACGCTTATAGTGGCTGTATGATAGGAAATCCGGCCATATCGGTGCTGGCGGACGCTTATGTGAAAGGGATAAGGGGGTATGATGCAGAAAAGGCTTATGCGTATGCCGTGAATACGGCGGAAACGTTCGGAAACGACTCGTGCGGCTACACTCCGCTGAATGTGTCAAAAACGCTTGAGTATGCTTACTTTGACTGGTGTTTGTCCCGCCTGGCCGAAGCGTTGGGGCACAATGACGATGCCGGCGTTTATGGAAAACGCGCTCAAGACTATCGCAATACGTTTGACCGGGAGGCCGGATGGTTTAATCTCCGCCGGGCGGATGGGCGTTTTGAGCCGTGGGCAGATAGCCTGCGCATCAGGGAACACTATGGGTGCGTAGAGTCTAACCTGTATCAGCAAGGCTGGTTCGTGCCTCACGATATTCCGGGCATGGTTGAACTGATGGGAGGAAAGGAGAAAGTATTGGCCGACTTGTCCGCATTTTTTGAGAAAGCTCCGGAGAACCTGCGCTGGAACCAGCATTATAACCATGCGAACGAGCCGGTGCATCTGGTGCCTTTCCTGTTCAATCGGCTGGGGTGTCCGTGGCTGACCCAGAAATGGACACGCCATATATGCAGCAACGCCTATAAGAATTCCGTGGAGGGACTGGTGGGAAATGAAGATGTGGGGCAGATGTCGGCATGGTATGTGCTGGCGGCAATCGGAATTCACCCTTCTTGTCCCGGATCTGCACGCTACGAGATAACAAGCCCTGTGTTTGATGAGGTGCGTATCAATCTCGATCCGTCTTACTTTAAGGGAGGCAGTTTTGTGATCAAGGCGCTGAATAACTCAGGGAAGAACCGATACATTCAGAAGGCGCGCCTTAACGGCCGACCTTACAACAAATGTTACATTGACTTTGAAGACATCGCTTCCGGTGGAGTGCTTGAGCTGTTTATGGGCGATACTCCCAATAAGGAGTGGGGAACGGACTGAGTGTGCCGTCCGGACTGAACGGAACGGTCTGGATTTCCGGTCTGTAATAACATAATAATATATAAAGATGAAAAAACGAATAGCATTACTTTCTTTGTGTTTTGTATGCGGCCTGACTTATGCGCAGGAGAGCTTTACCGACTCTGTCAGGCTGGTCAAGGAGAATTACATCAATGTATTTATCGGAAATGATCCGGCAAAAAAGGCGCTGGTCGACCGATTGGCTGAGGTTCCGAAGGAGAAGGAGGCTTCAGACCAGAATGTGATCGAGCTGCAGCAGCTTTATCCCATTTCCAGAGAAGAGGTGAACCGTCTGGTAGAGAGCATCCGGGACGACGGATCGTGGGGTGACATCGATTATGCGGACACGAAACGTTCGGGATGGAGTCCCAAGATACATACGGAACGGATTCTCACAATGACCAAATACTATTGGCGGGAGAGAAAAAGTTTGGACGCGGATGATATGTCCCGGCTGACGGGCGCTATTCATCGTGCCATGAACTTCTGGTTCTCCAGCAAGCTGGTGTGTAAAAACTGGTGGTATAACCAGATCGGTATTCCGCGTACGCTTGGACCTGCGTTTCTGCTGTTTGAGCAGGAGATGACCGGAGAGGAGAAGCGGGAGGCGGTCGAAGTCATGAAACATTCTTCTTTCGGGATGACGGGGCAGAACAAAATCTGGCTGGCCGGAAATGTATTGCTCAGAGCCTTGCTGGAAAACGACTGGAAGCTGGTCAGGGAGGCACGGACGGTGATTGGCTCTGAAATAACGGTAGGAGCGGGAGAAGGAATCCAGGCCGACTGGAGCTTTCACCAGCACGGGCCTCAACAGCAGTTCGGCAATTACGGCTTGTCTTTCATAAGCAATATGGGTTTCTACTCGGAGGTATTTGCCGGAACTTCGCTTGCTTTTACCGAGAGCCAGCAAAAGACGCTCGTTTCTTTGCTGCTCGACGGGTATCGGTGGATTGTGTGGAAAGGGTATTGGGACGTGAATGCCCTTAACCGCCAGCTGTTCAGAAACGCTGACAGGGACAAGGGGTTTATCTTGCTTTTCACCGCCTGCTCTTTGATGAAAGGGAGCACGCCGGAAGTAGAGGCGGAGATTGAGGACATGATCAGACAAAGTGGGCTGGACTCGGATGTGGCAAATACGTTTGTCGGAAACAAGCACTTCTGGAAATCAGACTATACGGTTCATCGGACACCACGCTGGATGGCTTCTGTACGGATGGCTTCCGAAAGGGTTATCGGAGCGGAGCTGGTGAACGAGGATAACCTGAAGGGATATTATATGGCAGACGGGGCTTTATATACTTATGTGAGAGGCGATGAATACCATAACATCTTTCCTTTCTGGAACTGGAGAAGGATTCCGGGCATTACGACTTACGAAAGCGAGGCTCCCATACCTGATCCCAATCGGACAGACTCGCGGAATCACTCTTCGCGTGTGGGAGGCGTAAGTGACGGTACGACCGGAATAACCGCCATGCAGCTGAGGCGGAACGGACTGAATGCAAACAAGGCATGGATCTTTGCGGACGATTATATCTTGTGTATGGGGAGCGACATCCGCTCGGACAGTTCGGCTTCCGTCATCACGTCTGTTGACCAGCGTTTCAGAAGGGGAGAGGTCCGTTCTTGCGGCAACGGAAGGTTCTTCCATGACAACACAGGGTATATCATCCTGCAAGCCGACTCTTGTGCGGTGCTGACAGAGCAGAAAAGGGGACAATGGCATGATTTCATGGGGATGTACAGGCCGGAGATGCTGGAAGAAGAATCCGTATTTTCAATCTGTCTGACGCATGATAAGAAGCGTCCGTCCGGCTATATCTATCTGATATTGCCGGCAAGCAGCGTGAAGGAGGTCGGAGATTTTGATGCGGAGAGTATCCGGATTGTCCGGAACGACAAGGATGTCCAGTCCGTTGTTATAGGCGGGTTGTGCTATCTTGCTGCTTATCAGAAGACAGAAGTGAAGACAGATAGCGGGGATGTCCTGGATATACCTTATCCGGGCACTTACATCATTGATATGCAGAAAGGAGAAATACGGCAGAAAGCGTATTTCGAAATGTAAAGATATCGGGTTGAAGTTACCTCTTCACTGGAGTGATACGATCGTATCACTTAAGTGAGGAGATCGCCTCACTGGAGTGAAGAAATCGTATCACTCCAGTGAAGAGGTTTATGGTTCGAGATATCC
>NZ_JANRHN010000034.1:0-35053 GCF_024733745.1 Bacteroides sp. ET225
GTACCGACCTGAACAAAATTGTCGTTGCCCGTGTCAAGAGGATTATCGCTGTCATTGTTGCTGTCGTCAGACCAGCTGTCATCAGACCACGAATCATCATCGAACGTGCCGTCCCACCAGTCGTCCCAGAAATCATCAACCCAGTCGTCCTCGCCGCGGCTCACGGGCGTCCTCGGACGGGAACGCTGGAGCCACACCCTGCCGAGTATCTTCTCCGAATGGAACATACGGAAGATATAGTCCTCACTGTCTGAAGCACCGTCAATGTAGATGCCCTCGACCTTCTTGCCGTTCTCGTAGCGGTTCACGCGCACACGGCGACCCTCCAGGGTCGTATATACCTTCACGCCGGAATAGCTTCCCATCTCCTCACCGTTCGTCAGAACACGGCCGATGTCGCCGCCGAATAAAGAAGGCGATGAAGCAGCCCATACTGCCGCTCTCCGGATCCTTCACGACCACCAGCTTGTGCCAGCACTTCGTCTGATAAACCTTCCCGCTGCCCTTGTCCACACGCAGCACACGGAAGCTGAAATCCGACTGTACGGGAACGTCCACGCTGTAAAGGGACGGGGCATCCGTGGAAAGGCCCTCCTCCCAGCCCGGAACGAACTCACCCACCGGAAGCATCAGACGGCGGATATAGAAACCGTTGTCATGCTCCTCCGGTTCACCCGAACGGGAAGCCTTTCCGGACACATAGCTTTCAAAGAACGTCTTCGCCTCCTCCACGGAAAGCCCCTTGCCGTCACCGCCATAAGGAACTTCCGCCGGAACCGGAAACTCGTCCACGCATCCCGACAGCAGCAGGGGAAGCAGAAGGAGTAGCATCATATGCCGTCTGCAAAAATAAATAATTATTGCCGTTACATCTGATACCCAAAGTCATATTTTCACCGATTCCAGTGCTTCAGCAATCCAGTTTCTCCAAATACAGCCGCTCCCGTCCGCCACAACGAAAACATATCCGCCGGAACATCCCGATGGAAACATGCCGGCAGACAGAAAAGCAGGAGCGGCATTTCACCGCTCCGCAAAACAAAACAATCGTCTGTTCTATATTTTCCCACAATCAATCTACAGGCTGCTCGTTACCGTCCCATAAATTGTAAGTTTTTGAAGACAATTGAGAATAAGTATAAACCTTCTCCTTATACTTGCGTGTGGAAACAAGTGCAAACTTGCCGTTCACCACTTTATAAGTTTCGTCTATACGCTGCCCCGTAAACTGCGTAAATTCCAGCATGGACAAGGAAGCCGAAGATACAGGCTTCAGTGTGATTACCACTATACTTCCATCCTCATTGATATAATACTGTTTTACAATCGTACCGGGAAAGGCATATACTTTCGCTACCAGAGCGTCCGTCACGTTGTAGTTCTTATCAACCAGAATCAGTTCATCAGTCAGATTATCAATATTTCCACCCAATTCTAAGGCCACCAAAGTATGGCCGGCATCAGGAAGGCTGAACTTGGCATAAGTAGTCGGCATCGTGTCATAATCATCCGCAAGCATATACTCTGTACACTGCACATTTGTGTACAATTTATTAGGAACTACATTTCTGCTATTGTCTATCATACACCCGAAACCTGTACCTCCCAATTTTGTTCGCTTATAGGGCAAGTCAAACACTTCCGTCATGTCTACAGCTTCTTTCATTGAAGACTGGGCAAACATATTTATGCTATTGACTAAAACAAGCAGCATAAAAAGTACCTTTAAACTACATTTCTTTTTCATCTTTACTTTACTTTATTTGTTAGGTCTTATCTGAGTTATTACATATGTTTTTCCACTCCAATTAATGCCTTTAAAGGCTCCATCCACATCATTCGGATTATAATATATTCTATTGCTATCACTCAAGTCCTCCTCCCAGCCCGGAACAAACTCGCCTACCGGAAGCATCAGACGGCGGATATAGAACCCGTTGTCATGCTCCTCCGGTCCAGCCAAACGGGAAGCCTTTCCGGACACATAGCTTTCAAAGAACGTCTTTGCCTCCTCCACGGAAAGCCCTTGCCGTCACCGCCATAAGGAACTTCCCTCGTCACCGGAATCTCATCCACGCATCCCGACAGCAGCAGGGGAAGCAGAAGAAGCGGCATCACATGTCGTCGCAAAAATAAACACTTCTTTCCATTGTCATATAGCTTTCAATAAAATTACATCAATCCTTTCCGTTTCATCCGACGCTCAAAATCATACTTCCACACATCTGCCGGGACATCCCGATGGAAACAGATCAGCAGACAAAGAAACAGGAGCGGCATTTCACCGCTCCGTACGATACCTATACACCGCAGGCTCATGGAATTTCTTTCACTAACCTGACAATCTTAAACTCGCCTTGTCCATCATAAAACGACATACTGGCAACGGCACTGATTCTCTCTATAATTCCATCCGAGGCATAACGGGATATGTCGATAGTACGAACATAGCTTTCTCCCTGTTCCACTTTTATGACATGCTTGTCCAGCACCGACAAAACATCATCGTAAATTTTACCATCCGGCCTTTTACATCGTATAAAAAGATGAGAACCGGTACTCAGACTCACATAAGTTTCACGCAACGCAATGAATTTTTCACCCTGATTAACGACCTTGTAAATCACCTTGTTCCCTTCCCTTGTAAGACTAAAGTCCACGTCCTGAGCTTTAAGACACAAGACAAGAAAGAAACAGAACATACAGAAACATATTAATTTTAACTTTTTCATAATAAACGCTCAGAAGCTTACATGTTTGCTGATTTTTTTTGTATAGCCCTTTCCATTTTTATCCTTACCAACTACCACCGCTTTGCAATAAATTTCTACAGGCTGTAGCCGCTTATAGTCCGTCAAGCAGATATCATAAATATATCTTTCTTCTGACTTAATCAAGACAAGGCGTTTATCCATAACCGGAAGTATTTCTGAGTTATTATTACAAGTAATGACACAATGTGACCCTCCTTCTATATTGGCCTCACTGTTCTGCAACAAACATATATCATTCCCAGTCTTGTTCACAACTATATAATGCAGCACATTATCAACGACATTAATCTGAAAATCAACATTCTGACATCTTACTCCATGACAAATTCCAAACAAGAGCACAATGATTGTACATTTAACATAGAGTTTCATATTTCATAATTTAAATGATTAGACATAACAATAAAATATCAATGGAGCGAACATAGCTTTCACCAGAATCCATCCTTATAAAATGCTTATCCTGTACTGACAAAATTTCAGCACACAAAAGCAGAATGAACAACAGAATAAGACCACTGCTTCTCATAACCTTAAGGTTTATTGCGTTTTGTGTAAAGAAAAACGTTTTTTTACAAACATGCAAACCAATGTCATAGCAAATGAAACTTCAAACAGCCATATTAACACAAAACAAACAAAATAACAGACATTAAAACACAAGAATGCAACATCTTTTCAGCTCATGCAAAAGAGCCTTCACCTATTGACAAACTGACACAATGACAATCCGAAGAACCGAGAATCCGCCATTTCCGAGCTCCGGCAGAACATGGCAGAAATAACGCAGGGAGAACCGTCCAAACGGAATCACTTTTCCACCATAAATCGCATTTCCATGACATAGGAAAAGAACCCGACAAACAGAACCGACAGAAAGCCAGGAATACGACGTAATCCAAACATTTTATCACCTCAAAAATGTCATCTTCCGCAAAGATTCCGGAAAGAAAACGGAGCTGAAAACCACGCTTCAAAAAGATGACGGGACATTTTTCTGACATATCCCAACATCCTGCAAGGAATGACGGGGAATCTGACACGAAATGTCCCGTCATTTTCCGCATGAAAACGCTTCTTTTTTGCCCGAAAATTCAATTCCGAACCCACTTAGAAGCCCTATAAAAGGGACAAATGCCGAATTTTATTAACAATTCATCCCTGAACGGACGGAAACCGCAGCAAGCCCTGTCAGTGAAAACGGCGATATTCCGGCATTCCGTCAGCAAATCCCCGTTTCCGGAAGAATTATGATTCCGCGCTTCAGAAATTGGAAGGAAAAAAACGGGAGAAGGCGCAAATCCTGTACAAACGACCAGACGGCCAGCATCCGGCCCTTCGCCAACAGCAGACTGACCATGCGGTTTCCGAGGCCAAGCCACACAGGACAATCACACATAAGATGTTCTAAAGGTTTGTTTTTTATTAAAAGATGCGATGTAAGCGCACATTTCCACTCCAAAAGGAATATATTTGCCAAAATACAAAATAAATATCCATGAAGAAAAATATCCCACAACAGACTAATGAACTGGAAATGATGATGCTGCCCATTTCGGAAAGGACATTGACTTTCGGCAACGAACTGATGCTGGCCGACAATTTCAACCTGCCTCCCATCGAAGAAAGAGAGATTGAAGTACACCTCACCCCTGCCTGTCCTTTCAAGGTTATGTTCACCATGATAATGATCTGCACAAGAGGATATATGCGTTTCAGATACAATCTTCAGGAATACACGCTCAAAGCAGGAACGATTCTCATCATCCAGCCCAACTCTTTCGGCGAGTGCCTGGAAATCAGCAAGGACTTCCAGGTGGCCTATATCTCTTACAAGGACGAAAGCTACATCGAAGAAAACAGCGCTTCCATTCTGTCCCAGTTCCGCAACAAGATGACCCAGCAGGCTGTCATCAACGTTTCGGAAGAAAAGATGAACGAGCTTCTCACCATCTACCGCACGATAAGAAAACGGATACAGGAACCTTATACCGAATTTACGCGCGAAGCTCTGAAAGGATACATGCGCGTCATTCTGGCAGACACTTATCAGGAACTTGCCAAAATGATGGAAACAAACGGAACGGACTACAAAAAGAGCCGCTCAAAATACCTGTTCGAGAAATTCCTGAATCTGGTGCAGCAATGCTACACCAAAGAAAGAAGCGTCACATTTTATGCAGAAACCATGTACCTGACACCCAAATATCTCTCGCAGGTAATTTACCAGGCCAGCGGACGCCATGCCGGAGAATGGATAAAGGACTATGTCATCCTCGAAGCCAAGATATTGCTCAAAAGCGGAAAGTATACGGTGCAGCAGGTAGGAGATATGCTTAATTTTGCCAACGCCTCTTTTTTCGGAAAATACTTCAAGGCTGCAACCGGATGTTCGCCCAAGCAATTCCAGAAAGGACTTCCATGACCGGCACACGCCAAACCGCAAACCTGCCGCACACAGGCACAGGCTTGCAGCCTGCCCGCATCACTTGTTTGCGCCAATCCAGGTCCATTTATGCCATATAGATTCCAGAGGGCCCTGCTTATGCCTTCCAAGCCACCATTTGCAGAACCGGACCTGCAACAGGAAAGTAAAGATTCCGACCAGCAGACTTGCCGTGTATCCGCAGTAAGGCGCAAGATACAAGCCGAACGGGAAATAGATAAAAGCCCCGACAATAGACTGCGTGATGTAGTTTGTCAGACTCATTCTGCCGTAAAAGCGCAGGCTGCTCACTTTTCCGCAGAATCTTTTATTCTGATAAAGCAGCACAAAAGACGCTATCAGAACCAGCGTAAAAGCAAGTTTCTGCCACATATCAAACGCCGTCCCCACACTCTGCCGGATAATCGGGCTGCTTTCCATCACCAGTTCTTTCAACGTATACAAAGGCGCAAAGGCAACCGCAGACACAATCAGTATCTTTATCCACAGATGCAAATTCTTTCCGGAAGCGGCAAACAGCTGTTTCCTGCCGATATAGAAACCGAGCAGAAACAGTCCGGCCGTCTGGAAGAAACGCCCCGCATTGACCGCCCAAAGCAAACTGGCCTTTTGCCCCAACGTTACATTGCCCCGGATGAAGTCGCCAATGTTTCCGGCTTTCGTATATTCAGCCACCTCCGCATACATCTCGCCGACTTTCAGATCAGGCAACTGATGCGCAGGATTTACCAGACTGGCAATGTAGTGATACCATTCTACCGGCTGCAAAAGAAAAATGACAGAAGCTACCAGCACCGCCTTGTCACTCCAGTTGCGGGTAAGGAACAGCACGATACCGACAACGACGAACAGCAGGAGGACATCGCCGGCCGGGAAGAAGGCGGCATTCAGCGTCGCGAATCCTGCCAGCAGAACCAGACGCCACAAGAAGCGATAGCCGAAATCCTTCCCCTGCCGTTTCTGGTTGCTGGTCTGTATGTAAAACGTAAAGCCGAAAAGCAAGGCAAAAATAGCATATGCCTTCCCGGCAAAAAGACTGAAAACGCCATTAAAAACGCCCTGGTCCAGAATCTTCAGCCACTCCGGAGAGTCTGTAGGATATACCGGAAAGATGAAATGTTCCAGATTATGAACCAAGATGATAGCCATCACAGCAAATCCACGCAAAGCGTCCACAACCTCTATGCGGGGACTCTTTTTAAGCAATTGTTCCATTTACCTATCGAATAACAAGTCCGATTTCCCTGTTTACGGTGTCATTCGTTCATCAGATAATCCTTGAATGAAGCAAAATCGCAGCTCATAAGCATGCTCTGCTTCGTACCTCTCATAAACGCCTGAAGTTTCTCCGGAATCGCCACTTCTCTGCCGATGATGCTTTCCACCGTTTGCAGGAACTTGGCGGGATGGGCCGTTTCAAGGAAGATCCCGGTTTCGCCCGGCTTCAAGCCTTCTTCCAGCGCGCGATAGCCGCATGCCCCATGGGGATCGAGCAGATAGCCCGTTTCTTCATACGCCCGCTTCACGGTTTCGCGTATCTGCTCATCCGTATAAGCCGCACCGCTGATATCCGCACAAATAGCCTCGTGACTGCCTTTATACAGATCAATGATACGGGCGAAGTTGCTCGGATCGCCCACATCCATGGCATTTGCTATCGTAGCTACCGACGGGCGCGGATTGTATTCCCCTGTCTTCAAGTACTGATAAAAGATATCATTCCGGTTGTTTGCCGCAATGAAACGCTTTACAGGAAGCCCCATGCGCTTTCCGAACAGCCCTGCGGTTATATTCCCGAAGTTTCCGCTCGGCACGCACACCACCACACTGCCAGACTTGCCTTGCCGCTTCAGCTGGGCGTAGGCGTAAAAATAATAGAATGCCTGCGGAAGAAAGCGCGCCACGTTGATTGAGTTGGCCGAAGTGAGCAGCATGTGTCCGTTCAGCTCTTTGTCCATAAATGCATTCTTCACCAACGCCTGGCAGTCGTCAAACGTACCGTCCACCTCCAGCGCCGTGATATTCTGTCCCAGCGTGGTGAACTGTTTCTCCTGTATTTCGCTCACTTTACCTTTCGGATAAAGCACATACACATGAATGCCTTCCACTCCAAGAAAGCCGTTGGCAACGGCACTTCCCGTATCACCGGAAGTAGCAACCAGCACATTCACCTGCTTTTTGCCTTCCTTCCGGATAAAATAGCCCAACAAACGGGCCATGAAGCGCGCGCCCACGTCCTTAAAAGCCAGCGTAGGCCCATGGAAAAGTTCAAGCGAGTAAATATTGTCTTTCACCTGCACCGCAGGCACATCAAAACTCAACGTATCGTACACGATCTGCTTCAACACACCGGCTGGAACATCTTCCCCGAAGAAAGCATCTGCCACTCTGTAAGCCATTTCCTGAAATGACATCCGGTCAATTTCCTCATAAAACGACAAAGGAAGCGTTTTGATTTCATAAGGCATGAACAAGCCTTTATCAGAAGCAAGGCCTTTCACTACAGCTTCCTCCAAAGTCGCGTCAGGGGCCTGCTTGTTTGTACTGTAATATCTCATCTCAAATTATTTTATATTCATAAACAGATTCATAAACTCATCTTTTTCCAGCCAGCCGTAACTGCCCTCCCTGCAAGCTACTTCATCGTAAGTCTGCACGCCGTCCGCTTCAATGCCCGGATAATAAATGAGGAAAGGAACCGGATCATTCGTATGCGTCCGCAACTCACAGGGCGTAGGATGGTCGGGAAGCACAGCGACAGCCACCGGCTCGCTCCAGCTCTTCAAGGCCTCGCAAACCGGACCTACCACACGCCTGTCCAGGTATTCTATCGTCTTCAGCTTCAAAGGCACATCCCCTTCATGGCCGGCCTCATCGCTCGCCTCAATATGCAGATAAACGAAATCGTCTGTCTTCAGCGCATCAAGGGCGGCCTGGGCTTTCCCCTCGTAATTTGTCGTATAAAGTCCGGTAGCGCCTTCCACATCGATGCAGCGCAGTCCCGCATAGCGTCCGATTCCCCGGATCAGATCAACCGCTGTAATCACCGATCCCTTACGGACAGCCGGGTATTTCTCGGCCAAAGGTTTCATTCTCGGACGGTATCCAGGGCTCCAGGGCCAAATGCTGTTGGCCGGATCCTTTCCCTCCGACATCCGCTTCAGGTTAAGCGGATGACTTGCCAGCAGCTCCTGCGACTTCACAATCAGCGCATTCAGCAGATCTGCCGTTTCCTGCGCTTCAGGACAAAGCGCCTTTACCAGATTGGGGCGGAAAGGCTGCAACGGAATGTCATGCGGCGGCACGCAAGCCAAACGCTTGTCGCCTCCCTTCACCACCAGCAAATGACGGTACTGCACTCCGGTATAGAACCGGATACGGTCATTCCCCAGCATCTCATCCAAATACCTGATCAGTATATCCGCCTCTTCCGTTGAGATATGTCCCGCCGAATGATTCTTCAGCATATCCCCTTCTACGCAGACGATGTTGCACCGCATGGCCATATCCTCCGGACCAAGGTCAACACCGATACTGGCTGCTTCGAGCACGCCTCGCCCTTCGTACACTTCAGGCAAATCATATCCCATTACCGACATGTTGGCTACTTCGCTTCCCGGATGAAAACCGTCGGCCACCGTCTTCAGCATTCCCGTCCGTCCCTCACGCGCCAGCCTGTCCATATACGGAGTATCCGCATATTGCAGCAGCGTCTTATTTCCCAATTCCGGCACCGCCCAGTCAGCCATACCGTCGCCTAAAATAATCAGATGTTTCATGACATTCAAATGTTAGCGATGCTCATGATATCGGCGAATACGCCGGCCGCAGTAACGCTGGCTCCTGCGCCATATCCTTGAATCAGCATCGGATATTCATTGTATCGTTCAGTTGTAAGCAAAATGATGTTGTTGCTTCCCTCCAGGTTGTAGAACGGATGGCGGCTGTCCACCTCCTGCAGGGAAACCGTTCCTTTTCCGTCTTCCAGACGCGCTACAAAACGCCAGTGTCTGCCTTCGGCTTCCAGCTTCTTCCTGCGGGCCTCGAACTCAGCGTCCAGACGAGGTATATTGCGCCAGAAATCATCAAGAGAACCTTCGAAAAAAGAATCAGGAATAAACAGATGCTTTTCCACATCCTCCTGTTCGATGCGGTATCCCGCCTCACGCGCCAGAATCACAAGTTTGCGTATCACATCCTTCCCGCTCAGGTCAATGCGCGGATCGGGCTCCGAATATCCTTCGTCTCTCGCCTTGCGGATTGTTTCACTCAACGGCATATCCGCACTGAGAGCGTTAAATATGTAATTCAGCGTGCCGCTTACCACAGCCTCGATCTTCAAGATCTTGTCGCCGCTGTTTATCAGGTCATTGATTGTATTGATTACCGGCAATCCGGCACCGACATTGGTCTCGAACAAGAATTTCACGCCACGCTGACGAGCTATTCTCTTCAGTTCGGCATAATCGTCATA
The DNA here is from genome assembly GCF_024733745.1 of Bacteroides sp. ET225. NCBI lineage: Bacteria > Pseudomonadati > Bacteroidota > Bacteroidia > Bacteroidales > Bacteroidaceae > Bacteroides > Bacteroides sp. ET225. The sequence continues at coordinate 9,695 of NZ_JANRHN010000034.1, forward strand.
AGACGACGAGGCAGCGATCTTGTTTGCAGCCACCACTGATATGTTATGCTTCAGGAAATCCTTGTAAAGCGCAGCAATGTCTTCGCTTGCCGTACAGTCCACAAATACCGAATTGAAAATATTCATTCCGATAACTTCGTCATGAAGCACCTGGGACGAAGAAGGAATGCCTTTCTCTTCGAGCTCCTGACGGAAGTTGCCCAAATCTATCCCCGCACGGGTAAACAACGCTTTATGTCCGTTGGCAATGCCTACAACCTTCAAGTTCAATCCCCGCTCCTGCTTCAGTTTTTCCTGCTGTCCATGTATCTGCTCCAAAAGACTCCCTCCGACCGTACCAACTCCGCAGACAAACAGGTTCAAGACTTGGTACTCAGACAGAAAAAAAGAGTCATGGATCACATTCAGCGACTTGCGAAGAGAGCCTCCGTCGACGACAAACGATATGTTCGTTTCCGAAGCCCCTTGCGCACATGCTATAACGTTGATGCCGTTACGTCCCAGCGTTCCGAACAGTTTCCCTGCAATCCCTGGCGTATGCTTCATGTTTTCGCCTACGATAGCCACTGTGGCCAGTCCGCTTTCAGCTTTCATCGGAGAAATCTCTCCCATCTCGATCTCTTTTGCAAATTCTTCATTCAAGACTTCGCACGCTAAAGACGCATCTTCATTCCGGACACCGATCGAAGTGGAGTTCTCCGAGGATGCCTGGGAAACAAGAAACACACTGATTCCATTCTCAGCCAGTGCCTTGAATATACGGTAATTCACACCGATAACTCCAACCATTCCCAATCCGGTCATCGTAATCAGACACGTGTCGTTGATCGAAGAGATCCCTTTAATAGCCTTCGACGAATGGTCGGCCTCTTGCTTGATGATTGTTCCCGCAGCTTCGGGATTGAATGTGTTTTTAATGAGAATCGGAATGTTTTTATGGCAGACAGGATAAATTGTTGGGGGATAAACCACTTTCGCTCCGAAATTACAAAGTTCCATAGCCTCCACATAGCTCAGTTCCTTAATAGGATAGGCTGAGCTGATGACTCTCGGATCAGCGGTCATGAATCCGTCCACATCAGTCCAAATTTCCAAAATGTCCGCATCAAGCGCTGCAGCAATGATTGAGGCCGTATAGTCAGAGCCTCCCCTTCCCAAATTCGTCACTTCACCGGTTGTCTTGTCCGTAGAAATAAATCCTGGAACAACAGCGACTTCAGGAATTTCATCAAACGTTTCACGAACCAGCCTGCCTGTCAGTTCCGAATCAAGAATGTGCTTGTTATGTTTCTTTTCCGTCTTGATGAAATTCCGGGAATCATACCACACAGCACCGTTGATCAGGGTTGCCACAATAATCGACGAAAGGCGCTCGCCGTAGCTGACAATGGTGGCCGATGTTTTCGGCGAGAGGTCGTGTATCAGATAAATTCCCTGAAAAATATCTTTCAGTTCGTTCAAAAGCTCGTTCACCAAGTCGAGAAGAATTTCTCGTCCGCGTCCGGCTGGAATCACGGTATATACCATTTCTATATGGCGGTTCACAATTTCTTTAAGCCCCTTCTCATATTCGTCATTTCCCTCCGCGGCCATCTTCGACGTATTGATCAGCTTATCCGTAATCCCTCCTAAAGCAGAAACCACCACAATCACTTTGTCATCTACCGCTTCAACGATTTTCTTAACACTTAACATGCTGTTGACAGAACCCACAGACGTTCCGCCGAATTTCAAAACTTTCATGCGCTCATTTTTATATTTATGTCATCCGGAAAGCATATTTCCGTGACAAAATTAAAGACTAATAAGAAACGATTATTTTATAAAGAATCGAAATGCCTGCATCCGCAAGCGCGTTTCACGTAGAAACGCTTATATATACTATCCTTACCCCCGAGGGGTCATCCCGGTAACAGATGTGGCAAAGGGCATATGCCCCATTCCCGTCAAGATGATATAAAGACAGTATCCAGCCATAAACTATTGTTTTCTCAACGGCAAATATAGCAACATTTTTCTACAAACAATGCTTTTCATTCTATTTTTTTGCAATACACTCCTTTTTTCTTTATCTTCAATAACTATAACACGAAACTCCATTACCTATATCTATCCGAAAAAAAAGTTATTGAAACAATCAAGAATACCTTTTTCTAATTAATATATGGCAAATCTTGAATTGTAATTTTCAAATCAGTATCTTTGAACCATTGAAAACAACAAATTCGCTTGCATGAGGCGAAAACAATATGTTGTGATTTGCTTTCAAATTAGCATCTTTGAACCATTGAAAACAACTGCTATAAGGGCGCATATTAATAGAAGTGGTTGTGATTTGCTTTCAAATTAGTATCTTTGAACCATTGAAAACAACTTCGAAAACGAAAAAACACTTATGGGACTGTTGTGATTTGCTTTCAAATTAGTATCTTTGAACCATTGAAAACAACTAGGCCTGAACATGTCACAAATCAAACTGCGTTGTGATTTGCTTTCAAATTAGTATCTTTGAACCATTGAAAACAACAATTTTGCTTCAAAGTTTCAATGTGGAATTGTTGTGATTTGCTTTCAAATTAGTATCTTTGAACCATTGAAAACAACCAATCGGAAGTACCGCCGATAAACTCAGGCGTTGTGATTTGCTTTCAAATTAGTATCTTTGAACCATTGAAAACAACTGACAAAGGTAGGCATTTATTTTGAATCTGTTGTGATTTGCTTTCAAATTAGTATCTTTGAACCATTGAAAACAACCAATCGGAAGTACCGCCGATAAACTCAGGCGTTGTGATTTGCTTTCAAATTAGTATCTTTGAACCATTGAAAACAACCAAAATACATGCTCAAAGAGTGTCCGTATGGTTGTGATTTGCTTTCAAATTAGTATCTTTGAACCATTGAAAACAACGTGGGACGATGAAGAATGTATAAAAGACCCGTTGTGATTTGCTTTCAAATTAGTATCTTTGAACCATTGAAAACAACAGCATGGCAACGAATACTTCAATCGACATGTTGTGATTTGCTTTCAAATTAGTATCTTTGAACCATTGAAAACAACTGCGATGCCTTGTGGCTTTATATGGTATGAGTTGTGATTTGCTTTCAAATTAGTATCTTTGAACCATTGAAAACAACATCAACAATTACAGCGGATTCCGCATCAATGTTGTGATTTGCTTTCAAATTAGTATCTTTGAACCATTGAAAACAACTTCCACACAATCGGGATTATCAATATAATAGTTGTGATTTGCTTTCAAATTAGTATCTTTGAACCATTGAAAACAACCGATCTTTTATTACAACATGATTTTCAATGGATTACAGAAAGATTTAGAAAAAGAAAAAAGTTAGTTTTCAACAACAAATCCCGCCCAATAGGACGGGATTTGTTGTTTCAGAACAACTCTAACTGTTGTCCTGGAGTCTTTACCCCTTGTGGTTTCTTTCCATAAAACAACTCTATCTGTCCAAATTGTTTATCTGTAATACAAAGAATGCCTACTTGACCAAATTCCGGAAGGAAGGATTTCACCCGCTTGATATGTACAGATGCGTTCTCACTACTGGGACAATGCCGGACGTAAATAGAAAACTGAAACATGGTAAAACCATCACGCTGCAAATTCTTTCGGAAAAGAGCATACGCTTTCTTATCTTTTTTAGTTTCCGTAGGCAAATCAAAAAGCACCAATACCCACATAACCCGATATTCACTAAACCGATCCATCAATATTCCGGATAAACAATTCGACGCAATTCTCCAGCAAAACATTTATAAAGAGAAGCCGTAGCTTGGGCGACTGCCACCATCAGCGGACTACGTTTCCTGCTAATACGGACCTCAATCGTAGGAATGGAAAGCATTGCAACCTTTATTTCTTTTGACAGAAAAACATTTGTTCCATACTGGCCACAAAGGTCAAACACCAATTTATCAACATACGGACGATAAGGTTCCATAATGTCATCTGCCAAACAATAAGCATTATAACGATTATGATGATGTATTCCTAAAGTAGGCAGCAAGCCGCTGGCCACTAGCCCTCGCGCCACCACAGCACGCAGGATCGCATACCCATAGTTTAACAAATTATTAGGTGGGATTCCTTCACGCTCACGGGTAAACCCTTCCACATCTGAAAACAAATTTTTCCAATAGTAGGCCGCTGCACGTGCTTCCAAATTATCAGGATCCCCACTACGCACGCTATTTGCCCACGCATACATACATTTCGCTTCTTCACCTGTGCATTCCGAGAGCACTGTTGCCTGATTCGCTATTTTAGACTGTATGGTTTGCTGCCACAACTGCTTCTTCAACGGCAAGGATGCATCCAATTGTTTGCGGAAACGTTCGTTTTGAGTAGTATTACCATACAAAGGCAGCATCAGTCCAACAGGCATACTTTTACTGTCACAAGTAATAAGTGCACAATTGTTTTCCAACAAAGCCTCCATTGCACCGGAAGTAACGGTAATCTGTTTGTTATCCAACACTACAACTCCCAAATCTTCTATCGGCTTGGATATTTCCGATTGACGTTTCATCGCTTCCGGAAGAGAAGCATTTTTCTCTACTTCCGGAAGTTTGATAACCAACTGAGCATTACGCAATGATAAATAAGCCGGATTACCAAAGTAAAGTGTTTTCTTTATCATAACTCAGCCTTTAAATTACCTAAACGATCTATTTTCAAAGGAAAACACAATTCCTTGATAGAGAGTTTATCATCTGTAAATTCTATTTTATTCAACTGAGAATATTCTTTTTTATCAATTATCATATTTGCAACAGCATATGGAATGACATACAATCTGTTTCCTGTACAACTAACCATTTTATATATCCTCTTCTTATCCAACGGATAAACAACATGCCCTGTTTCCAGTTCTTCTTGAGTAGGTATATAGACCAAGTCATTAGGTGACAAGACAAATTTAGGCAGATTCCCATTCTTATCTTCCGGAGCAGAAGGCAATCCGCGTTTCTGACGATCAATAACGACATTCAGCGGAACTGTTGCATAATTTCGTTTACGAACAACCTCACCTGTTCCCTGGTTTATTTGTTCTGTTTCATAAACAGCAAAGAACAGATTGGTTCCTTTAGCAGCCTCTACGAACTTTGAACTTTTATTCCCTGTCTGACCTACTGCAAATTTATCAGCCTTTTCATAAATACGCACTTTATAAATAGGCTGATGCCATTTCCCGTTATTAAGCATGACTATATTCTTGTTCATCCGTTCTATTCCCTCGGAAGAAAATGCCCGCTCAACATCGTTTTCATTAATCTCCAGATGTCGGAGCAATATCTTCTGTATTCCTGTATCCGTCACTTTTCCGATTATCTTTTTCTGATTAAAACTTGTATCAAGTAACGTACGAACAGCAAAAAAGCGGTCTTTTGTTTCTTTCGTGAAATAATAAACCTTTATCTTTTTCAAGTCAACATCCCTCCACGTTTCCTTATGCACCTCAAAATACTGTTTTATCTGTTTATCTGACAGATGCATCTCTAACAGTTCTTTCAGTTTCTTCTTTAAATCCTTTTCCACAATAACGTTAAGATTCTTCAATGCATCTTTCAAAGTCACGGTCTTTATATCACGCAAATTTACCTCGCCAGACACAGTATCCTTATGCAAAGGTTTTCTTATAGCCCAGCTATCCCCTTTTTCTTGTTTCACCATTTTTTTCTTTCCATCAACATAATGCTGGCAATAATTAACGGTCTTATTGATAACACGGAGATTCTGCTTAAAACTAACGATTATATTCTGCAAAACAACATAGACATCCTGAGTAAAAGAATCCCACGGCTTCTTTATCATCCAACGATAATTCCCCATCTCATCTGTTTTCTGCTTATCGCACAAAAGACGTTGCAAATCATAACGGGAAATCTTAGCACCTTTACACGCCGACTCGTTATTAAGATAACTCACAATATTCCGACCAGCACAAGCTATAATAATGGCATCCATCGCATGATGACGGTGGTCTATGCGTTTCTTATTAAACCCTTTCTGCAATTCTAATGGCATGGACGGAATCGCATGACCACTTGCATTAAGCGCAGTAAAACGAGTTGTATCAGTCAGTTCATTCAAGCGCTGGAAGCGAGGAAGTATAATCTTATTCCACACATCATTGATACCCCAATCCTTCTTCAACCGGTCAGTAACGCCACCCGTACAAACGAGCAAGTTCTTTGAGGTTTCTTCCTGCTCATTCTCTTCACGCACTATATTAGACAGCAATGATTTGACCAACTTACTGATATAACGGCTATCATTCAGTTGTCGCGCAATGAACTGCTCAGGTATATCGTCCATCATGAGCTTCTTCAACTTTGTCTGATTACGGGAATAATTATCTTTTACAAACTGCTCGTAATCACTGACAGAGAAAACATTCACGCTACTTCCTCCTGACAACGAAACCTTTGCTCCATGAAACTTGACAATGAATTCATGCCCCAGCAAATTGTCTTTCAGCTTATTGACTTCCGCCTCACAAATCACTTTATTGCTGAACGAATCGTCAAAATAACGGGATTGAGGTATAATGTGTTCTATTTCATAAGCAGGAGTAAACAATTTGCCTAAAGGTATCATTTCACCAGTATAAGGCGAACGGTATTTCTGTTCCAGCCAAAGCTTATAACGCAATACTTCAGATCTGGAAGGACGTTTCTTTACATCACTATCCGTAAATCTTTTTATGATGTCAGCTATTTCATCCGGGAGTTCATTTACGCTATTTAACACTCCTTCCTCATATATCCGCAATAAATCCTGCTGGCTTGGAGAATAAGGGCGCACATTTTCTATTCCAAACTCCGGATTCATAAACTCAACAAGCATCGCCTTGATACGAAGATTTGTATTCTCATTTTCCTGTATCTGACGAGTTATTCTGGCGCGCTTGTCTTTGGGATTTTTCATTTCACGCCCCAGTTCTACATGAATTTCATCAATATGCCCGACTTGTTTCCATATATCCCGGACAACGCGCAACGTTTCAAGAATAACTTGCTCCACAATGGGATTATGCAACGAATGCTGTTTGAACTTACGCAGGTAACCATCAATATCTGCCGGCGTTTGCCATTTCTGCAAATCACGGGATTCTGAATGCCGATTGTAAACCACATAACATGCCAGCCAAAGCGGAAGCCCTCTGAACGAAGAAACATCAGTCAGATGGATAGACTTTTCTCTCACACGCATGTGTATTGCACCATCATATTCGCCCAAAACAAGTTTTCCGATACGTTCACGAGTATGCTCATCAATAGATTTTTCGTCCCAATATTTTCCCATCCTCATCAAAGGCAGAAGTTTCTTGATGGCCTTAGCTGAATAAGCACCGTAATCTTTTTCAAAAGGAGGGGCAGTACGAAATACTTCCACAAACTTTCCATCAAGTCCATATTTCGCTGCAAATTTACCCAAAGCTTTATCCAATTCCTCCTTGTCTGATATGGAATACAGAATATGCCATAAAAACTCCTCTTCCCGGCTATTCAGGAAATCAGACGCTACGCCTGCCTTATTCAGCCGTTCAAGAAGAAAAGCATGGGTTTCATTGCATGGATAAACCTTATCCTCCACATAATTCCACCGATAATTGTTCGCTTCATTCTTTTTCAAGCCGAAAGCTGCATATTTAAGAAAAGCATCCTGCTTAATGCTCTTTTGTTTGTTCAGCCAGTCAAACAAATCAGTATAGTCATCTTCAGTCTTTAAAAATACAGACGTAACATCTACATCAAAACATTTTTTACCTTCTATGACCTTTTCTCTCTGATATATACGTAAATTTGAAATAAACTGCCACAAACGGAATTCCTGATATAATGGATGCGACTTGGCAATACATTTCACACCGAAATGTTTCTCTTCACCAGTCTTTTCATCAGCATGAACATATTCTTCATAAGGACAGTCTGATATCAATGATTTTTTACTCTTGAGCGGACGCTGGTAAAACAAAATATCCTCAATAAACAGATAAACCAGATCCCGTCCGCTTATCTCATTGCGATGGGCCTCGTTTTGCGGATAAAGTTCGTTGACACAGGCTAAAAACAAATCCTTATTCTGAAACTCCTCATGAAACTCTTTCTGTTTCTCCAGAATCTGATGCAACTCACTCTTATAATATTCCCTTTCAATAGTACGCACCAGTTTTCCACGTATCTTCTGATTAGGCATCTGCAGCAAAGTATCATAAATATAGGCACCTACTGTCTTGCCTGTTGCATTCAGTTCACTCTGAGTCTTTGCCTTTATCAGTTCCCATTCTTCGTCCCACTCTTGCTCAGTCGGAACTTTGAAACGGCAACTAAGATCGCCATTCTCATCATATTTATCGTTTCCATCTTTATCAAGATCTACTGTAGCGATTATATCTTTCTTCAAACCAATCCACTCAGGAATCTCTTTTTTGAATATTTTCCCTTTTGATCCATCCTTCAATACAACCACCAACACTTTCATTTCCTTATAAATCTGACCTGTGTCAACAATATCAGCAACCACCTGGCTATCAAAGTACTGACGGGTCTTGGACGACTGCTTGCTTTCCGTTTTCTCACGCAATTGGTAGTAGCCTCTTTTCTGATTGAAGTTAAGTAAAATCCAAGCCAGCTCCTCTTTCCGTATTTTCTGCGTCAAAGCTTTCTTACGCAAATAATAGATCGTCCAATCATAAGGAATCCTACGGCCATCAGACAGCATATCAGGTTGGCTACGACGGAAATCAGCCAACATTTCATCAAACGAATCTTGAAAAATGAAAACAGGCTTTTCCTTTTCATCTCTCCTCCAAGGCAATTTAGGCTCAGCGCTGTTTATGAACTTTCCATAACGGTCTATATAGCAAGCATAATGCGAAGGCAGAAAACCTAATACATTTAAAACTCTATGCAACCTTTCCCTCCGCAAGCGAGCCCGTTCATATAAACGGCGCACTCCTCTGCTTTGTGTACGGTCAGCTGTCTGAGATTTTGAATTTCCTTTATCAAAATCACCCAATACAGCCGCGTCCATCGGAATTATACGCGAGCCTGCACATTCAATTTTATTCAGATGCTCTTTCCCCTCTTCGTCTATAGACGCATTAATCACAGCCCAACCAATACTATTGGTCCCCACGTCAAGGCCTAATATCTTTTTCATGGTATATTATTTGGATAATTATTTAGACAACTTTTCAAAGTTACAAAAATTCGCCATAAAAATTGGAAAAAATTATTTTTCTTCTTAAATTTGCCATACTAATTTGAAGCAAATCACAATAAGGATTATTCCGTTGTGAAAACATTAGGTTTCCCTCGACCTTAACGGGGGATTTTTTATCTTACAAACATAATTCAATCCATTAATTTGTTTGTTGCTTTATTCTATTCCACACCTGCGACAAAGAAAACTGCAACAATTCCACCCCCCGCAAAAACAGAGTTTTAACAAGGAACACCCCAAGACTCTTTTACACAAAGACAGCAAGACATATCAAAAGAGCAAAACCATGGAATATCAGATTACCTTTTTGCACTATCCCGTAAAAACTCAGAATTTAATTATAATTCATACACAAAAAAGAACAAGCATGTAACATATTTATTATTTTTGCGCTGTTTTAACGTCAAAAATAAAACTATGATTACATTCAGCATCGCATTGATCTTGCTTTTGGCAGGATATTGGATTTACGGAAAGTTCATCGACCGCATCTTCTCCCCTGACTCTAAATGCAAAACTCCCGCCATCACCAAAGCCGACGGAGTGGACTATATCCCGCTCCCTACATGGAAAATCTTCATGATTCAGTTTCTCAACATCGCCGGACTGGGACCGATTTTCGGCGCCATCATGGGAGCGCAGTTCGGTACGGCTTCCTATATATGGATTGTAATAGGAACAATATTTGCAGGAGCCGTACATGATTTCCTCTCCGGAACACTCTCGCTCAGGCACGACGGGGAAAGCCTTCCCGAACAAATCGGACGTTTTCTGGGACAACGCACAAAGAAAGTGGCATGCATATTCACCATGATTCTGATGGTGCTGGTAGGCGCAGTATTCGTTTCCGGACCGGCGGAGCTGCTTGCGGGAATGACTCCGGAATACCTCGATGTCTATTTCTGGATGGCTGTCATTTTTCTGTATTATGTGCTTGCTACCATGCTTCCCATCGACCAGATTATCGGACGGATTTATCCGCTTTTTGCGGTCGCTCTGCTGTTTATGGCTGTAGGCATTTTGGTAATGCTTTATGTCAAGAGTCCCGATCTTCCGGAAATATGGAACGGATTCGGCACGAAATACGAAAAGAACCCTATTTTCCCGATGATGTTCATTTCCATCGCCTGCGGAGCCATCAGCGGCTTTCATGCCACGCAATCTCCACTCATGGCACGATGCATCACTAACGAAAAACATTGCCGTCCGGTATTCTACGGAGCGATGGTAACAGAAGGCATCGTTGCGCTTATCTGGGCCGCGGCCGCCACCTGGTTCTTCCAGGAAAACGGCATTGTTGACAAAGCTACAGGAATCGCCTATTCAGGCGCAAAAGTCGCTACCGACATCTCGATCGAATGGCTGGGCGGCTTTGGAGGCATACTGGCTATTCTCGGCATTGTGGCCGCACCGATTACCAGCGGAGATACAGCCCTCCGCTCCGCACGCCTGATTGTCGCCGACTTTTTCCACATCGAGCAACGGAGCATACGCAAACGACTGATTATTTGTATACCCATCTTTCTGGTAACCATCGGACTGCTGGTATACAGTTTCAGCGATGCGGAAGGATTCAAAATCATCTGGAGGTATTTCGCATGGTGCAACCAGACACTGGCTGTATTCACCTTGTGGGCGATTACCGTATGGATGGTGCAAGCCAAGAAAAATTATTGGCTTACGCTTGTCCCTGCCCTGTTCATGACAAGCGTGTGCAGCACCTACATCGTTATTGCCCCCGAAGGACTCGGGCTTCCACCGCAGATAGCCTATCCGATCGGAATCATCTGTACAATAATAGCCGCCGCATGGTTCGTCGTATGGTTCAGAAAGCGGAAAGCAAACAGAATCTGACCACACACAATACAATAGAGGCGCAGTAACTTGTCTCAAGCAAGACTGCGCCTCCACTTCACATAAAACAAGCAGCTGTTACCGCCGAAGTTTCATTTTAAAGCTGTCATCACAGCACATATTTTGCCAGCTCGCGCTGTATCCTTTTTATGTCTGTACCCCGGCTGAACTCCTGCTCAAAAGGTTCTGCACAACCTCTCACCCACAGTTTCATCTCACAATCATCGTCAAAGGTTCCCGACGTTTCTATCGAAAAACGCTCAATCGAACGGTAAGGAATAGAATGGTATTCACGTTTCTTCCCGGTCACCCCCTGTACGTCCTGAATAATCAGACGTTTATTGGTAAACACCCATTTGTCACGAATGATCACGAAAGCCTGTTCAATGAATTCGCCTTCACAAAGCAGATCGCCGTACTCTTTCTTCAAAGAGTCAGGATCCAGCGAAGAAGCATTTCCTAAAATAGCGTTCAAGATACCCATAATATTCTAAGTTTAAAACTCACTGGTAAAATGGAACCTGATGTGCTTGAAATCATTTTGAGCCATCTGAAGCACATAGTTGCTATCGGCCAGGAACACGTCACGTCCCTCGCGGTCTTTTGCCATATACTGAAACTTGCGCTTCTTGAAGGCTTCCAGTTCGGCCGGATCGTCGCTCTCAATCCAACATGCCTTGTACAGGCTGACCGGCTCCCAACGGCATTTGGCGTTATATTCGTTCTCCAGACGATACTGGATGACCTCAAACTGCAACTGGCCTACCGTCCCGATAATCTTGCGCCCGTTGAACTGATTCACAAAAAGCTGGGCCACACCTTCGTCCATCAGCTGGTCAATGCCTTTGTTCAACTGTTTTGTCTTCATCGGATCTGCATTCTCGATGTACTTGAACATTTCGGGAGAGAAGCTGGGCAGTCCCTTGAAATGCAGAATTTCGCCTTCGGTCAACGTATCTCCAATCTTGAACACCCCGTTGTCCGGAAGACCGATGATATCGCCCGCCCAAGCCTCGTCAACCGTAGTCTTGCGCTGTGCCATAAACTGCGTAGGAGAAGAAAAGCGCATGGTCTTGTTGTGGCGCACATGAAGATACGGAGTATTGCGCGTGAACTTGCCCGAACAGACTTTGCAGAAAGCCACACACGAACGATGGTTCGGGTCGATATTAGCCGTTATTTTAAAGACAAACCCCGTAAACTTGGGCTCTTCCGGCATTACGATACGCTCTTCAGCCTGCACAGGACGCGGACTTGGAGCAATCTCCACAAAACAGTCCAGCAATTCCTGCACTCCGAAGTTGTTCAGTGCCGAACCGAAAAATACGGGAGCAAGCTCACCCTTCAGATAGTCGCCGACATTAAACTCCGGATACACTCCTTCTATCAGCTCAAGCTCGTTACGGAGTTTCTCGGCCAGCGGAGAACCGATATGATTGTCAAGATCTTCCGTATGGATATCCACTTCCACCTTTTCCGTCACCACCTGCTTGGAAGGCTGGAAGAGGTTCAGCTTCTTCTCATAAATATTGTAGACCCCTCTGAAACGAGGTCCGCTCTCAATCGGCCATGTCAGCGGACGCACATTGATAACCAGTTCGTTCTCAAGTTCGTCCAGCAAGTCGAACGGATCTTTCGCCTCACGGTCCATCTTGTTCACAAAGATTATGACCGGCGTGTTGCGCATACGGCAAACTTCCATCAGCTTGCGGGTCTGCGTTTCCACACCTTTCGCCCCGTCTACCACAATGATTACGCTGTCGACGGCTGTCAGCGTGCGGTACGTGTCTTCCGCAAAGTCCTGATGTCCCGGCGTATCAAGGATATTCACCTTATAGTCGCGATAATCAAACTCCATCACCGAAGTGGTTACCGAGATACCACGCTGCTTTTCGATGTCCATCCAGTCCGACGTAGCTGTCTTTCTGATCTTGTTCGACTTCACGGCTCCTGCCACCTGAATCTGTCCGCCAAAAAGCAGCAGCTTTTCCGTCAACGAAGTCTTACCGGCATCCGGATGCGCAATAATCGCAAATGTTCTTCTTCTTTCTATTTGTTGGTTGGCCATATTTCGTTCTTCCAATTATTCAGTTATTCAAGTTCCAGTTCTCCCTTTTTATCCTTTATATAATATCCGGCCAGCATAGCGAGCAGGTCGCTTATCACTTTGATAGCCCCCTGGGTAGCCTCGCTCACTTCCTTTTTCTGAAGCCTCAGCAGAAGCACCCCGTACATGGCTTCAAAACATGTTTCCAGTTCGGGCTCCCCTTTATCAGCGCCCTTGGCGCGCAGCTCCACAATGAAAGGAAGAGCCTTGTAATAAGCCGCACTGTAATACGGAAATTTCGGCGAGCGCAACAGGCGCAGATGCAAGTCTGTCAGCCAGATGATGACATTCTTGTTAATCTGAAGATGTCCCTTATCCATCACCCCTTCATCGCGCATCATCTGAATCAAATCGCTGTACCACTGTTCCAGCGCGCGTTTCTGTTCATCAGACACGGGATAAGGATCCACAACCGTTTTCCGGATCCTGTCTATATCGCCTCCGTTGGCCCTTATCAGATCCTCCACCTGCCACATATACAACAGATATTCCGCAATGTTCTTCTGTTTCAGTTCCTGAGAAATATACATAGATTACTGTTTTATGAAAAAGATGTTCCGTTTATCGCAAGCACAATCCCCACAATGGCAGCAATCACCACCACAATGCCGATAATGCGGTTTAACACCCATATGCCCCGCACATTGAAATGCGCACGAACCTTGTTTACAAAATAAGTGATGCTGAACCACCAGCTCACCGCACCGATAATGATTGCCAGATAACCGACCAGCTGGAAGCCTATAGGACTTCCCGGCATCACAAACGAGAAGCGGGCAAAGAGTCCGATAAACAGAAATATGATCAGGGGATTGGAAAACGTCACGAAAAAAGCCGTGACAAAATTATGGAGATAGGTTCCGCGCTTGCCCGAAGAGGGGCGCAATGCCTTCACCGGATTGCTGCGGAAAGTATAGATGCCGAAAGCGAAAAGCATGATGCTTCCTACAACCTGCAAAAAAATCTGATGCTTCACGATAAGCTCATCCATGAAGCTCATCCCATAACCCGTCAGCAAAGCATAGCAGATATCACTCAGTGCGGCTCCGAGCCCGGTCACGAATCCGAACCAGCGCCCCTTGTTCAAAGTACGCTGGATACAAAGCACGCCCACAGGTCCCAGCGGGGCAGAAACAACCACCCCCACAATGAAACCTTTTATCAATAATTCCAGTACGGTTACGTGTTCAATCCAATTCATAGTGCAAAGATGCTACTTTTTTACGAAAGTACCTACTTTTTTAGCCTCTATTATCGAATTGCCTGATACGCGAAGGCCGGCTGCTGTCTGTCTATAAGAAAAAAGGACCGATCATGCATCGGCCCTTCCTTCTTTGATTATAGCGAACTTTTACAGTTTTTCATAAACCTTGCAATAGGCAACCTGGCAAGTGCCGTCATCGTTGTTGGTTGCTGTAATTTCCAGTTTGATATAGCGCGCCGTTACGGGAGCATCCAGCGTTATCACTTCTTCGGCGGGAACCAGCGCACTGTTGCCATTGACTATTGTTCCATCCGGTGCCGTCCAAGGCAGGGCAAAGGTAAATTCGCCTACCTGATTGAAGTTCTCTCCGTCCGTGCTGGTATAAATGTTCATGTGCTTTACAGACGGATAGTTAAGTTCGCCGTATTGTCTGCGCCCGATGGCAAACTGGCTGCATTCCAATTCTTTCTGCATGTCAATAATCAGCCAGTGCGGTAAGGGCGTTTCTTCTTCTCCATAATAACTGTGCCAATATTTCGTACGGTCTTCTGTAAACAGAGAGCTATAGCCTCCGCCATCACCTTCCTTCACATCAGACCCCGTTGCCGTCCATCCGGTCCAGTCGTATTGCAAGTATTCCTGTCCTTCGTATTTCTGCAGAACGGTGAATGAAGTCAGCCAATAGCCGCACTTCACATTCACTGTGGCGGTTCTGTAATTACTGCCGGTGTTGGCCTGTGTAGCTGTCACCGTAATGTCCCTGCCATCGAAGGTAACCGTACACCATTCTTCCACCCCTTCACCAAAGTCGATCGACTTGAGTTCAATAGGAGAATCAATGTCCGTATCAGCAGTGATGGTGGCCGTTGAATTGGCTGCGGCTTCTACCACGGCACGTTTTATCGTGATGTAGCCCACATAGGGTTGCTCCGTATCGGCACATCCTCCTAAGAGGAAGGCCGACAGAAAGAATAGCATCAAATATGATAATTTTTTCATTTGTCTCTTTTTTTATCGGATTAAATAGAATTGTATGAATTATTGCTCAGGTTAAGGATTCTGTTCCAGATCATAAGGATACTGGTCGAACTGTCCTTGCGGGATAAATTCGCATACCGCAGTTGAATTGTAGGGAACTTCCCAGAACTGGTCACCCACAGTAAGCGTGTGTCCGCCCGGATACATGCGGTTCAGCGTGCCTTTCTTGCGGAAGATGTCCAGCGAACGGTGTCCTTCCCACGCCAGTTCCAGCATGCGTTCTTCCTCCACGATTTTCATGATATCCTTGGGTTGTCCGGCTTCTGCCGTCTGCATGTTGGTTGTCGTCCATTCAGGGATGCCTGCCCGGCTGCGCAACCTGTTCACGTCATCCAACGCTTCCTGCACCATGTTCTTGCTTGCATAATATTCGGCACGGATCAGGTACATTTCGGCCAGACGGGAAACAACCGGCGACCACAAATGATAATATTGCTCCTGGTAAGAGAACTTGTTGATGGCATACACCAGATAGTCGGTTGATTTCTGGCGCAAGGTGTTGGCATTGTATACCCTCGGTTCGATACGGCCGATATACTTGACGCCGTCTGTTCCCCTTACATAGTAGCGTGAACCCAAGTTGTAGTTTTCCTCCTGGATAGTGGCATTCTGGAAAGATGCGGCATCTTCATCGCTCATCTTCCATGTGCCGTCGTCCTGCTTGGTTACACCGATTTGCTTTATCACAAAGTTGGCACTGCTGGCCGACTGGCGTCTGCTGTACACAAATGTCCAGTCGTTATACGTACCGTTTTCATTGCCATGTACACCGTATATGTCGGTGTTCGTGCCGTCTTCAACGTAACGCTTGGTGATGAACTTGCTGCGCAGGTCTTTTGGGAATCCCTCGTCATCGCGATACAGCTCCAGCAGTTCCAGGTAGGGATTGGAGGCATACACTTCTTCCCATCCCTGGTTGTTGATACGGAAGAACAGCCCTCCCTGGCGACTATAGCTGCCGTCGTCTTTCAGACGGGTACGGCGTACGGCAAAGATTGTTTCCGAATTATCTTCGGGCACGTGCTGCGGATAGTTGTAGTATGCTTCTCCCTGCAGCAGTTCAAAGCGTCCGGACTGAATGACGCTGTCGGCCATTAAATAGGCGTTATCCAAGTCACCCATGTAGAGATATACGCGTGCCAGAAGTGCCTGGGCAGCTTCCTTGGTGGCGTGATTGTGGTTTTTGGGTAACGTACCTGCCGGCAATGTCATATAGGTGCTGGCAGCCTTCAGGTCTTTTACCACCTGCTGGTAGATTTCTTCCACGGTAGAACGCTTGTCAGGATAATCCTCCGCATCGCTTGTCAGCTTCAGCGGAAGGCCGGGATTCTGTGTGGGATTGTTGGAATAAGGCTGCGCGAACCAGTTTACCAGATAGAAGTAGCCCAAACCGCGCAAATAATAGTTCTCGCCCATGATGATGGTTTCCTCTTCCGAGCGTCCGTCGCCCATCGCTTCAACCATATCGATAATCTGGTTGCAGTTGCCTATCATACGGTATCCCAGCTCCCATCCATATTCGGTCAGTGTGCTTTGTACGTTGCGGCTGTAGTCGTAAAAGTCGAATGTACCGCCTGTGGATGTTCCTCCCCAGCACACGTCGTCGCCTCTCAGGGCAAAGAATTGGAATCCATTGTCTATTAGTCCGTTGTCGTTCTTCAGCAACCGGTAGCTGCCTTCCGACAATTCCACGAGGTTACGTTCGTCTATACTTTCAAGCGCTATACCATCGTACAATTTCGTATCCACGCTGCATCCTGCCAAGGCAGTTGCCAGCCCTAAGGAACTTAATGCATATTTGATGTTCATATCGTTGTCTATTATAAAGGTACAAGTTTAGAAATTAACATTCACGCCAATTGTAAAACGGCGTACGGTAGGATAGCCGAAACTGCTGGCACTTCCATTGTATGAACTGGAGAACAAGACTTCGGGATCCTGACCGGAATACTTGGTGATGGTGAAAAGGTTTTCACCGGTCAAGTTGATTGCTGCCGAGTTGATTTTAAGAGGTTTCAACCATTTGCTGGGCAAGCTGTATGACAAGCTGAGAGATTTCAGCTTAAAGTAGTCACCATTCTCCAGATAACGGGTAGACGTATTTGAATTGTCAGCACTGCTGTTGGCTATCAGCTGCGGATGAGTGGCTATGTCGCCCGGTTTTTCCCAGCGGCTCCATCCGTCCTGCAACCTCATCGGCACCTGGCTCGGACGGGAGCAGTCACGGTCCAACGCGCCGGCACGCATGCTGTTGTAAATCTTGGCTCCGGCCGCGAAAGTAAAGTTGGCGTTCAGCGAAAGGCCCTTCCATGTCAGGCTGGTTGCGACAGCACCGTTGATGTCAGGAATAGGCACTGCGTCAAGCAGGACGGGCGTTGCCTCGTTATAATTGCTGGTCACAGTCTTTTCACCGGTAGTCTTGTCCACTTTGAACCACAGGCCCTTGCCTGTCATCGTGTCCACACCCGCCCATTCGCGCATGTAGTAGTTCAAGTAAGGATAGCCCACTGCCGTGGCCTGGAAACTCAAGTCGTCACCGTCGGGCATGTAGGTGATTTCATTGTGGTTGTAACCCAAGTTGAAGGTAACGTCCCAGTAGAGGTCTTTGGTCTTGATGATTTCCGGAGTTACCGTGATTTCAAAACCTTTGTTTTCCAGCTTTCCGTTGTTGGATGTCTGACGGTTAAAACCGCTCACAGCCGAAAGGTGGCGCAGGTAAAGCAAGTTCTTGGTCTTTTTCACATAGCCGTCCAACGTAATGTTCAGGCGGTCGAACAGACGTATATCCAGACCGACGTCCAGGTTGCCGGTTTCTTCCCATTCCAGATCGGGGTTACCCAAGTAGTTTGTCATCAAGGCTATCTGATTGTCGTATTGGGTCGTAATGCTGGCCTTGGTCAGATAGTCGTAAGAGCCGCCCGGCTGGTTTCCGTTGATACCGTAAGAAACACGGGCACGCAGTTCGTTGATCCAGGGCACGTTTTCCATGAAGGCTTCTTTGTGGATGTTCCATCCGCCGCCTACCGACCAGAATGTACCCCAACGCTTGTTGCTACCGAAACGGCTGGAACCGTCGCGGCGCACCATGGCCTGCAGCATGTATTTGCCGTCGTAAGTATAGTTTCCGTTAAACAGGTATGCCGCATTCTTGTTTTCATACTTGGTTCCGCTTGCGGCTGGGTCATCTGCACCAGCACTGATGATTTCAGCACCTTGCGCTATATTGTAGGCTGTAGCTGTCAAATCCCAATAACGGTATTCTTCGTATTCGTAGAACAAGTATGCGCTCACCTCGTGCTTGTCGCCGAACGTTTTCATGAAGCGCAACAGCTGGTTGGTGTAAACAGAACGCGAATTGCTGTTTGCATCGTAATAGCTTCCTTTGGTTCCTACACCGCCACGGCTTTTCGGGTCAGTATAAGTACTGCTGTAGTTGTTGGAGAACCCGATCTTGTTGTTTGACTCAAAAGTAAGGAAATCGAAAATCTTATAGGTGAAACCTAAATTCACGTCCAGTCCGTTAGAGCGGCTTTTGCCCCAGTTCAGATGACGGTCGTAGGCGAAGTTTGTACCGCCGTCGCTATACCAGTAATCATCCGGATTGGCTGATACGGCTTCTTCTGCAGTAGCGGGAAGACCCTGGCTTCCGTCTTTCAGATTACCCTGCGAATCCCACGGCGTATCCCATGGCGTGTAGCTGGTGTGAGCCAACGAATACTCCTGGTTAAACGTTTCCTTGTAGCTGGCGGCAATGTTGGCTTTCAGCGTCAGACGGTCGTTTACCATATATTCCGTGTTGGAACGCAAAGTAAAGCGGTCATAATCGTACCCCTTGATGGTACCTTCTTCCGTGTAGTAGTCACCCGAAATATATGCACGGATTTTGTTGTTACCGTAGGTGTAGTTTATGTTGTAGTTCTGAGTCAATGCATTCTGCGTGGCATAGTCCCACCAGTCAAAGTTGCGGTCACGCAGATAGGGCTGCAGCCAATATTGGTCATCCAGATTTCCCGCGTTGGTATAGGCCGTTACCAGATAATCATAGTATTCGGCACCGTTCATCATTTCCAGGTTGCCTTTTGTCAATTGAGAAACAGACCACTTGGCTGACGCATTAAATTGTGCAGTACCCAGTTTAGCACGTTTGGTGGTGACTTGTACCACACCGTTGGCGCCGCGCGAACCGTAGAGGGCGGTAGCCGAACCGTCTTTCAAGATAGAGATGCTTTCGATATCATTGGGATTCAATTCGGCAGAACCTTCACCGATGACACCGTCGATTACCCACAAAGGCTCCTGGCTTCCGGAGATAGAACCTGTACCGCGTACACGGATGCTCACGCCGTCGCCCGGACGTCCGGAAGAAGGGGTGACTACCACACCTGCCACCTTGCCTTGCAGCATGTTGCTCACGCTGGGGGCGGTGATGTCTTTCAGCCGGTCGGTCTTCACATCAGCAATGGCACCCGTCACCGTGCTTCGGCGCTGCGTACCATAACCTACTACCACAACTTCATCCAGCGCCTTGCTGTCGGGTACCAGGTTAAAGCGCATCGTTTGTCCCGCCACAGCCTTTCTTTCCTGTGTGGTATAACCCATAAACGAAACTGTCAGTATGGAATTTCCAGGTACTTTCAGCGAGAAGTTTCCATCCATGTCTGTTATGGTTCCTAATCCGGTTTTCCCCTTTACCGACACATTGGCGCCGGGAATCCCCATGCCGGCTTCGTCAAGCACCTGTCCCGTTACAGTGATGTCGGCTTGTTGTTGCGTTTCGTTTACTGACAGACTGCTGCCGGTATCCGCAGCATACAGCGGAAAGAACATTCCCTCTGCCGATACAAGCAAGACTCCTGCCCATAGGGTTCCTGCCCAATTCGTTTTTCCATAGGAAGATTTGTTTTTTCTCATAAAGCATTTATTAGGTAAAAAATCAAATAAGTTGTTTTTAGGCTTAATTATCAAGATTGGCGACAAATATATAATAAAAAAGTATACATTCATAGAGAAACAAATGATTTTTTCTCTTTAAATACCCAACCCTTCCCTTTAAAACTTAAAAAAAGACCGCACAACGCCAACCTCTTCACTGGAGCAGGGCTGACGCATTAAAAAGAATATTGATTATTAAGTACTTATTATTCAGCATGTGCTGATTTTATAGGTAAAAAACAGCCTTTTTATCTGGCTTTAGTATATCTCTAAATATCAGATACTCTGAATATCAATGACTTTAGTAATGCGTCAGCCCTGTTCACTGGAGTGAAGAGAACGTATCACTCCAGTGAAGAGCTAAAGATGCCGCGGCATCCTGCCGGTTCGGAGAGCTGCAGACTGATACTCAGCACCTGCAGAGAGGCAAAAAAGACACGCACGTCAGATTTGAGGAGCAGGATGCTGCTTGAAGTACTTGAACTGGCGATAGAGCATCACGGCGGCAATGACGCTGGCTACCGCATCTGATATGGGCATGCTGAACCATACGCCGTCAGCTCCCCAGAACAAAGGAAGTATCACCAGACAAGGTATCAGGATCATCACCTGACGGCTGAGCGAAAGGATGATGGCCTTCTTTGCCATTCCGATGCTCTGAAAAAAGTTGGACGTAACCATCTGAAAGCCGATTATCGGAAAAAACATCACGACAATGCGCATCCCTCGCGCCCCCATATCCACAAGGGTTGCATCCGAAGTGAAAGCCTTTACGGCCAGCTCGGGCACCAGTTCGCCGATCAAAAATCCCGCCGTGGTCACAACCGTTGCCGCTATCACCGTCAGCTTCATCACATGGTTCACCCGATGATACTGGCGGGCACCGTAGTTATATCCCGCTATCGGCTGCATCCCCTGGTTCAGTCCCATCACAATCATCACGAAAAGGAAGGAAATGCGGTTCACGATTCCGAAAGCTCCTATCGCCAGGTCGCCGTCATACTGCTTCAGTCCCTTATTTATAAGAATCACGATGAAACAGGCCGCCAAATTCATCAGAAAAGGAGCCATACCGATGCTTATGATACCGGAAACGAGATGCTTTTGCAGGCGATAGATGCCCCGCTGAAGATAAATAAGCTCGTTCTTGTTGCTGAAGAGCCTGAACAGCCATATCAGGGCAACGGCCTGCGCGAGCACGGTAGCGACGGCCGCTCCCTCAATGCCCATATCAAAAGTGAAGATGAAAAGCGGGTCGAGCAGCGTGTTGATAACCACCGTCATGATCGTTGCGAACATGGCTTTCTGCGGATGTCCGGCCGAACGGAGAACCGAATTCAGCCCCAGGTAAGAATGAGTGACGACATTTCCCAAAAGAATGATCACCATATAGTCGCGCGCATAAGAAATAGTGGCTTCGCTGGCACCGAAAAAATACAAGATCGGATCGAGAAAAGCAAGCGTGACAATGGTGAAAAGGACGCCGATCACCACATTGAGCGTAACCACATTGCCCAGAACCTGCCGGGCTGTCCGGTAGTCTTTCTGCCCCAGCTTCACCGAAACGATGGTTGCAGCCCCCACTCCGACCAACGAACCGAAAGCGGCGGCAAGGTTCATGAGCGGAAAAGTTACGGCAAGTCCGGATATAGCCATTGCGCCTACTCCGTGACCGATGAAAATGCTGTCTACCATATTATATAATGAAGATGCGGTCATGGCTATGATAGCGGGCACTGCATACTGCATCAATAATCTACCGACAGGCTCGGTTCCCAGTCGGGCGGCTGTTCCGTTCTGTGACATAACAAGACGTTTTAAAATTTTACAAATTGAAAGTTAATGGAAGTTTGCTAAAAAATCACGCAAAGTTACGCTTTTTTCGCCAAAAGAAAAAGTTTGTGTATCTTTGCATCTCAAAAATAAAAAGATGATGAACCTGAAGTTTATAGGATTGAGCATACTGATGCTGGCTTCGGCACTTGCCGCGCCAGCGGAAAACACCTCATACCGCTACCGCGTGCAGCTTAAAGACAAGTCACAGACCACCTATAGCCTCGACCGGCCGCAAGAGTTTCTTTCCGCCCGTTCCATCGAAAGAAGAAACAGACAGGGACTGAAGATAGACTCGACCGACCTGCCGGTATGCGCCGCCTATATCCGCCAGCTGGAAAGCCAGGGAGGAAAATTCATATCGGCAAGCAAATGGAACAATACGGTGCTGATGCAAACGAACAGCGAACAGACAGCCCAGCGCTTCCTGATCAACCCGTTCGTTGAATCGGTGCGGAAAGTATGGACTTCGCCCGATTCTGTCCCTCCTCGTCCCGCCGACAGAAAAAAAGAAGTCGATAACAAATGGAACGAACAGGAAGACATATACGGAGTGGCGGCAGACCAGATTCGCATGCATCGCGGCGACAGCATACACAAAGCCGGGTTTCGGGGAAAAGGTATCGAAATTGCGGTGATCGATGCCGGGTTCTACAATGTAGACGCAATGAAGATCTTCAGACACGCGCACATACTGGGGACAAAAGATTTCGTGAACCCCCAGTCAGACATCTACGCCGAACACAATCACGGGATGAAAGTGTTTTCGTGCCTTGCCGCCGACGCGCCTCACGTAATGACGGGAACGGCACCCGAAGCCGGATTCTGGCTGCTCCGGTCTGAAGACAACGACTCCGAACAGTTGGCCGAAGAAGACAACTGGGCGGCAGCCGTCGAATTTGCCGACAGTGTGGGCGCAGATATAGTGAACACTTCACTGGGATATTTCTCATTCAACGACGCAACCGACAACTATACGTACAGGGAGCTTGACGGACATACGTCACTCATGTCCGCATCGGCTTCGATGGCGGCAAAGAAAGGCATGCTGGTGGTATGCAGCGCGGGAAACTCCGGAGCTTCCACCTGGAAAAAGATAACTCCACCTGCCGATGCAGAAAACATATTGACCGTAGGAGCCATTGACGCAATGGGACTGAACGCGCCTTTTTCTTCTGTCGGAAACACAACCGACGGACGGGTCAAGCCGGACGTGATGGCCATCGGAATGCATACAGCCGTTGTGGGAACGAACGGAGGCACGGCCTATGCCAACGGAACATCATTCGCCGCACCGGTATTCTGCGGTCTGGCGGCCTGCTTGTGGCAGGCATGTCCCTGGCTGAACGTGTTCGAACTGATCGACATAATCCACAAGGCAAGCGACCGCTATGCCTATCCCGACAACATCTACGGATATGGAGTGACCGACATATGGAAAGCCTTCCAGCTGGCACGCAAACTGAAAGAAGAGAATGGAAAATAATCCCTTGTCATTGGTCCAGCTCAACTCGCTGGTCAGGCGGAGCATCGAAGCCTGCCTGCCCGATACATATTGGGTACAGGCCGAAACGAGCGACGTGCGTGCCAACAGCAGCGGACACTGCTATCTGGAATTCGTACAGAAAGATCCTGCCGGAAACACGCTCATCGCCAAGGCAAGAGGCATTATATGGGCAGGCACATTCGCAAGGCTCAGAGCTTATTTCGAACGCGAAACAGGACAAGCATTCGTTTCCGGAATCAAAGTGCTGGTAAAGGTGTCTGTAGGATTCCACGAACTTTACGGCTATTCGCTCACCGTTGTCGACATTGATCCGACCTACACACTGGGGGATCTGGCCCGCAAAAGAAAGGAGATTCTGAACCGGCTGGACAAGGAAGGCATACTCACACTCAACAAAGAGCTTGAAATTCCGGAAGCCGCACAGCGGATAGCGGTCATCTCCTCGCCTACTGCCGCCGGCTATGGCGACTTCTGCAACCAGCTCAACAGCAACGCCTTCGGCTTTGTATTCTATCCCCGTCTGTTTCCGGCTGTCATGCAAGGCGACAAGGTTGAAATCTCCATCATTTCCGCCCTGAACCGCATTTATGAGGAAGCAGACAATTGGGACGCAGTGGTCATCATACGCGGCGGTGGAGCGACATCCGACTTGTCGGGTTTCGACACTTACGATCTGGCGGCAAACTGTGCGCAATTTCCTTTGCCCATCATCACCGGCATCGGACACGAACGGGACGATACGGTTATCGACATGGTTGCACATACGCGTGTAAAGACCCCGACCGCTGCGGCAGAGTTTCTTGTCAACCACCTGCGCCAGACTGCAGAACGCCTGGATAATTTCATCCAATACATTTACCAGGAAGTGCCTCAGCGCATCGTACGCGAAAGAGAAAGGCTTGACGGCTGGCTTGCACGCATTCCTTCGAAAATACAATTGCGGATCCAGCAAGAAAGTTTCATTCAGGAACGATTTGCAAGACGGATAGGGACAGCTCTGCAAACGCGCTTCCAGTCGGAAAAGCACCGTCAGGAAATATGCCTGCAACGGATGCAGACCGCTTTACGGGTGCGTATGCAAACCGAAAAGCACCGGATCGAACTGTATTCAGAACGCATCAAGGCCGCATCTCCCGACATTCTGCTGAAACGCGGATACAGCATGACACTGAAAAACGGAAAAGCGGTGACGGATGCTTCCAGACTCCGGCCGGGAGATACGGTGGAAACCCGCCTGGCAAAAGGAAGTTTCAAGAGCAAAGTAATATGAATACAGTACCCAACAAGACAAAAGAATCAGAAAATATGGCTGCAAAAAAAGAAACTTACACATACTCGGAAGCAATGAAGCATCTCGAAGCCATTGTTTCCAGAATCGAGGGCAACGAACTGGACATCGACGAATTGGGCGAAAACCTGAAAGAAGCGCAGAAACTGATCAAGTTCTGCAAGGACAAGCTTTATAAGGCAGACCAGGAAATACAAAAAATGCTGGGAACATCCCCTACCCCTCCCGAAGGAGGGGCCTGAGGATCAAGGGTGTATCAAAACAAAATTGGGCTGTCAAAAAAAGTAATGTCATATTGAAAAATGAAAATTTGCGTTTCGGCACACCCTTCTAAGG